>CAYWRR010000282.1:0-3197 GCA_964460425.1 uncultured Nitrososphaera sp. | reverse complement strand
TTCAGAAGGATTCAGATCAGGCATGATAGACTGGCGTCAACATACCTTGGGTTTGTGCAGCTGGGATGTGTTATGATATTGATGAGGAAGGTTTCCAGATGACTTCTACATGATATCGATTCAGATAGGTAAACATTTCTAGTTCTTCTATGCTTACTGTGTTGTGTCCTTCATTTATGAACATAAGAGTAGAAATGCAGCAAGGGACAAGAGCAAAGTAGGCATACCAACATCAAACGTCAAATCACCCAGTACTAATACACATTCTGACAGAGCTAAATCAGAAGGAAATGTAAGAGAAGAGATAGTAGAAGCTAAGGAAATTTTGGACTTTGATATTGCAAAAATTGGCATCTTTCAACCAAAGCTAAGAGTCAGCCAAGCCAACGATCCTTACGAGAAAGAGGCAGATAGAATAGCAGAAGAAATAACGAGAAAGCCAATCTCCCCAAATTTGGTTACTCCTACAGGAACTACAAAGGGGAATGGTATCATCAATCGTAAATGCCCTGCTTGTGAAATAAAAGAGAGCGAAGATGATGATGATGAAAAACAATTGAAGATCAGTCGAAAACTATTATCAACTTCATCTAACTTTGAAGTAAATGATGACGGAGTTGCAAATGAGATCAATACTATTCGCTCCAGCAGCGGTTCATCACTTGACGCAGATACTAGAGAATTTATGGAATCAAGGTTTGGATATGACTTCAGTAGTATTAGGATACATACTGATGAAAGAGCGACTAGATCAGCAAGCTCGCTGAATTCGCTTGCTTATACACTCGGCAATAACATAGTATTTGCTCAAGGACAGTATCAGCCAACCACAACGGAAGGAAGGAGATTATTGGCACACGAGCTGACCCATGCTGTGCAGCAGAATACGACTCTTGCTGGAAAGGTTACTTCAAAAGAAATTATTCAACGGGATTTGGCGATAGAACCAGTTGTACCTACACAACCGGTAGTTACCCTATCCAGAAGAGAAATGATTGGCGCTCTGGCACATAACCGGACGATGCATAAAAGCAAAACTTTGATTGGTGTATTGCGCGATGTTTTAGGAATCAGCAAAACTCCTGAGGAAATTGATGAAGATTTTGTTAACGCGGTTGTTCGTTTTCAAGCTGCTCATGGAATGGTTCAGGATGGAAGGATCGGTCGGATTATTGCCGTTTACCTCGCTGAAGAACTTGAAGCAGAAGGATTACCTGCAACTGCAAAGATGTTGCTAAAAGCGCATAGGCTTGCATCAGAAATTTCAGTGGATGCATGTGGATGTATTGCGAAATTTGAGCGTGCAATAAGCTTTAATGAAGACATCGCCCAAGTGTATTTGGATTGCAAAGACGACCCATCAGTAACAAATGGACCCGAGGTGACGCAATGTGTGAAAGATGAGTTCGCTGCTCGCGGAACTCCATTGACTACTGCGGGAACCACAAGCAGTACGGGCGTTATCCGTGTTGAAGATACAGGCACCGATCCCTGTGACATACTATTGAAATCATCAACTTTTGCACATGAATGGTCCCATTTTATGCACGATAGAGGTTTAGCAGAGCGATTTGGAGAGGGAACAGCGGCTTTTCACTCGAATCGGGAAGATAAAACTGATTGGGCGGAAGATGAAGCAAGAGCTCATACCTTAAACGTACATCATTTAAGGTGGATGATTGAACGATTAAAGTCAATCTGTCCTACGCCATGAAGTCAAGTAATATTGTTCTTTCAGTAGTGGAGTATTCTTGATAGAGGTCTTCCGGACACATATGTAATCATACAGCCTATCACTTCCACCGCAATTTTGCAGTAAACTTGAATATCTCCACAACCTACACCTTTGCCTGTTTGAGCGTGTCTCTGCATGCTTTTTGGTGGAGACATTACCCCCACTTTGTGAAGATACCTACAGCATTTTGCCTCAACTTCAGGTTGGTTTTCATCTAGTGGAGATGGTAGAGATAATCTCAACTAATTCCATAAGTTATCTGGCTATCTACACGCAGACTCGATCATAGAACTATATGAATAATAGGAACCTTATCTGACGTTCCATTGCATTAATGTCGGAACAATCAACTCAGGAAGACTATCTCACAGAAAGACTGGAAAAACAACTTCGATGGCATGGAGACAAGTCAGCAGAAAACAAGAGAATGTTCCATCTTTTTCAGACGATAATTCTTGGAGGGATTATTGTCGTAGTGACGTCTTTGATACAGCTTCACAAGTATCAAGAAAATTGGATTTTGCATAGGACTACAGCAGAGCTATTGAAGAAGGAAAAATATCTTTATCTAAACGATGTAGGTGACCATTCTGGAATAGATCCATCTAGAAAGAAGAAGCAGTCAATATGTCGAAACGTAACTGTAAAACCAGATGAAACTAAAGATATGATATCAAGGCTTTGCTATTAATCTTTACTGCTGTCCAGAAAACTGTATCAATTATGAGTTATTATATCCTTTAATGAGAAGTACTTATTAGATTATTGTTTGATATATATATATATATTGAGCGCTAGTTTGGTTCATTATGCAAATAATTTGAATAGGTATGGAATTGCTGCTATTATTACTATATTTTTACTTTCCATGACAACCATGGATCGAATCAACGCTACACAGGCACCTCGTGAGGGTTCTTCAGAAGTGGCAGCAGAGGAGACTTCCGACGCTCCCGGTGTCCAAGGGCAGGCGGATATGGAGAAGAACGTCCCCCCTAGTGGCTTAATTACTAGTAAAGATCAACTACCTACGCGTCCACCCTCGGATATTGTACCTGGGCAATGCGAAGAAGGAGAAGAGCTTGTAGATGGGGAATGTGAATCAATAGTAGAATGCGAAGAAGGAGAAGAGCTTGTAGATGGGGAATGTGAGGCCTTAGATAGCCCAGACCCAAGCCCTTCAAATGCAGTAACAACACAACTGTCTCCTAGCCAAGTAGCAGACACTAGTACTGTTGCTCATAATAGTACACTTCTGCTGTCTCCACTGGCATCCATTGCAACTACAGCCAACATTGCAGTAGCAGGCGGCCAGACTTTCACATTCTCCAATGTCACCAGCCTAAGCTTGAATGATACGCAGCAGCTACAGATACAACCTGTAAATCATTCTGTAGATGCAACAACAACAACTGATGAACAGTCACTACTAAACCCTTCTACAATATCTACAGCCAACATT
>CAYWRR010000281.1:0-3210 GCA_964460425.1 uncultured Nitrososphaera sp. | reverse complement strand
GCAGATTTTAGTTCCTAAAAGTTACAAACTAGGAATTGTCTCAAATGATGGAGTTGTAAGACAAGATGTAGATAGAATGCGAAGAAATCTTGCACTGGAACAACAGTTATTGCCACAGGAGTTGATTATAGGACTTGACACAGTAGGTTGCTCTCATACCGCACTCTTAGAGGAGCCTTCAACAAACATATCTGTGGTCGAAGAAATGGAATCAAAGCACAAATGTTGTAAATTTCTTCCAAGGATAATGACACCATGAAATCTGCACAAATTTATGCGGATCAAGAACCATTGAAGGTAGAAGAGGTCCCAAAACCGCAATGCCGCATGGTGAAGGAGTTATAGTCAGGGTAGGCTGTACTAGGCTATGTCACAGTGACTTACATATAATGCAGGGTAATTGGGCCAGCTCGATGCCTATTCAATTGCCAAAGACTTTAGGACATGAGGTCGCTAGTTAGGTCTAGGAAGTAGGCGACTCTGTTCCTTCTGCTTCATCATCTGCAGGCAGACTAGTAAAAGGTGACCTATTGCCATATTTGGAGGTTGGGGTGTGGAGCTTTTGTATTATATGCAAAAGTGGTAATGAGCAGCTTTGCAATTATACCCCAGATCTCCAGGAGTGACAGAGACCGCGGTTATTCTGAGTATCTTCTTGTTCCATCGTACCGGTATTTGGTAAAGGTTGATAAGACATCAGGTCTCATACTTGTAGAGCTTGCACCATGACAGCTGCTAACCGGACACCATACAGAGCCACAATGAGCATTAGACGCCTTTTAGGACCGGGTAAGACCATTGCCATAATCGGGCTAGGTGGACTTGGATTCTACGGACGGAATACAACGTGCAAAAATCTTAGCTCAAGGAAGCCTAGTAATAGGCATAGACGGTAACGAAAAAAGACTGCAAGATATCGGAAATGATAAATTAGTGGACCATGCCTAAACCTTATCTTCTCATGCTCCAGATATCATAGAACAGGTAACAAAGGTCACCAGAAAAGGAGTTGATGTTGTTGTAGATTGTGTTGGTGCAGTTAATATAACAATAGATGCCTTTAGGATTCCAAACAAAGGCGATCCCCTTGTTACGGTTGGTATGTTTGGAAATGATGTTAAAGTTCCATTGGTTTCAGCTAGAGCGAATACGGAGTACAATTTTCACTCTGGGGGAATTACAACAAACTTTGCCAAGTCATAGAACTTGCAAAGCAGGGTAATATATCACATAGCATACAGGAATTCCCTCTTCTTGTTATAAATAAGGTTCCAGATATGCTTAGGAATGGTGAAATAACGGCTAGAGCAATCATAGTTCCAAAATAAAAATAGACGTAGCAGAAAAATGAATGAGCTAAAGAAGAGTAGCCATAAAGAGGCCTACTTTACCTCGACCCTTGTTGCTTCGCTCTCGCTTTCTGTTGGATTTTTCTTTGGTAGATCAAGTCTTAGAATTCCGTTTTCTACTTTGGCAGATACCTTTGATGGAATTATTTCTTCTGGCAATGGCACATTGCGATAGAAGGACCTGTATAGCCTTTCGCTGTATACGTATTTCTTACCCTTTTCTTCACCTTTTTCTGAATGCTTGCCCGAGATTTCTACTGAGTACTTGGTCGCCTTAACACTGACGTTCTCCTTTTCAATTCCAGGAATCTCTGACTGCAGCTCAAACTTGTCTCGTCTATCTACCAATTCATAAGGCGCCATTCTCATGTCTCTGGATTCAAACAATGAAGGGAATTCCCATTCCATTGGAAAAGACCAAGGCCGCAACATCATCCTTTCCATTTCTCTTCTAAAGCTGTCAAATACGTTGTCAAACTGTCTAGCTGGCATAATAGGTTTCTTTTCTTGCTCTTCATGTCTCCTTTCGCCTGAAGAACTCATGCAAATAGTTCAGGCATGATGTTATTTAAGGCTTTGAACCCAGTGTACTGCAAATGAACCTGAACAGTTATGTACTAGTGTAAATACGGCCATTTCCATATGACTATTGTTACTACTAGCGACCAGAGCATAACGAACAAAGCTTCGCTGATTGCATCCTCTGCACAGAATAAATTGGCAGTAATATTTTGCGCCAAGAATTGTGAAAAGACGATAGGCTATGCAATTTCATCTGCTAAGAAAAGCTATTTCTTTCGGCAAGGTAACGGAATAACAATTGTCATCGATGGATTCTCAACTGATAACACTAGGCAAGTGTCAAAAGATGCAGGAGCTAGCTTAGTAAGACAGCAACCGAGCAGCAAGTTTCCTGGAAAAGGGATGGCAATGAAAGCTGGCTTGGAGGCAGCGATCAACGCGAAAGTTGACGCCATCATGTTTTTGGACGCAGATATCAAGAATCTTACACCTGAATGGATTGATCTGCTATCCGAGCCAGTCTTGAACAGAGGCTATGATATGGCAAGAGGTTATTACGACAGGCATCCTAGAGATGCTGCAGTAACTAAGCTAGTAGCTAAGCCAATGCTTTCTATATTTTTTCCAGAGCTGAGGAATGTAGAGCAGCCGCTCAGCGGAGAGGTATGTGCAAGTACAAAAGCATGGAAGGCTCTACTCAACAAGACAGAGACGCCCCCTGATGGCTGGGGTATCGATGTGTGGTTTTTGATCGCGTCAGCAATGTCTGGTTTCAAGATAGACGAAGTCTTCCTTGGTAAGAAGGATCATTCATCGTTCAATGAATATAAGGAAGATGTAGGAGTCCTATCAAAGATGGCAGAGCAAGTTTTGTTTACTATTTTAAAAGAAGCAGTGAAACAGGCTAGGTTTGACCAGCATCAGTATGTGGATACCTAATCTGCTGTGGCAGTGCTTAACATTGCCAGCCTAGTCTTTTTCTTGTTGTAAGACGGTTATGATATAGTCTTATATTTTTAATTCTTTTTTTGCTGAAGCAAGCAAACCATGTGCTGTCAATAATTGTAGTAACATTCCCTATTTGCAGATCTAATCAATGAAAACACTCTAACATATCATTCATATATATGCAAAAACTTGCAACTGCTCTTCAGTCGGATGACCAATATTCAATTTTGATATTGGGCTTTCGTCCTTTTGCATAGCAAATTATTTGCCTTTTGGTTTATCGCATTAACTTCAGATTTTCATCGCAGAGCTCTTTGCTCTCACCTGACGTTATCAATTTTTCCAATAGCTGAAAAATGCCTAAATAGAAAGCATTAGAAATGAGCAATTT
>CAYWRR010000280.1:0-3211 GCA_964460425.1 uncultured Nitrososphaera sp. | reverse complement strand
ATATGGATGCTGATGAGGAATATATTAGGAAGAGCCGGCTGATGTGTGTGTGTGAGTTAATGAGAAATATAAAAAGTAACAAACAGACACATGCACACAAACAGACAGACGCGCACACACATACACAAAAACACATCACTGATGATGAAGATTATGAGATCCTGAGGCATCCATGCTATATTGTTATGTTCTACGGGATCTAACGTTTATTATGCTGTCAAGTGCGTTGCCAATAAGCACAAAGGCAAGTCCTGTTATTGCTATCATCAGGCCAGGTGGAACTATCCACCACCAAAGGCCTCGTGACATCGCCCCTGCAGAGTGGGCATTATGCAGGATCTGACCCCAAGTAGGAATTGATGGATCGCCAAGGCCCAGAAATGAAAGCGCAGCCTCACCTAGAATTGCACTTGGAACCGCAATCGCAATGCTCGCAAATGTTAGTGGCAGTAGCTGTGGGATTATATGCTTAAAAATTATCTTAGCATCTGATTGACCCATCAGTCTTGCTGCTTCGATGTACTGCAGGTTCTTTATCTGTAGCGCAAGACTTCTGCTTATCTTTGCCATTCCGACCCAGCCAAATATTACCAAAAATCCGGTTATCAAAAATATACTACGTCCTATGGTGACTGACAAAATCACGAGAAGGGGGAGAGTGGGAAGTGAATAAAACACATCATTTACGCGCATGAGACCTTCGTCCGTGCGGTTCCCCTTATAGCCAGCGACAATACCATACAGCAGGCCGATAAATACTGCTGCCACTGACACAGTAAGACCGATAAAGAGGGCAACAGGTGCAGCCCATAAGAGGCCAATAGCCAAATCTCGACGTAAGTCATCTGTACCCATGATACCATAGACTTTGCCACCCAATATGACTCCAGAATCGACAATAATATCACTTTGATCAAATAGATAAAACGTGTTGCGGATGACATATGTGCCTTTTAGCACTTTATTTTCTTCTGTGTCAGAAAAAATCATAACTTGCGGCATAGTAGCATCTACTGGATGTGCAAATAGATTGCTGTATCCGGTAAGGCTATCTGCAATAAGTCTATCTGTAGAGAAGATCCTATCAGAGAATTCGTTGCTCTCGTTCTGAGAGGGAGGAAGAGATGCAAAATAAACCTGGAATTCATTACCATCTGGCCTAAGCACATCGATCTGAACTGCTGGTTGAATACTGCCATATTTGGCAGAATAGATAACCATAAAGTCGCTTGGATAAGAATCGTAATTGAAATTGAGTTTGTAAGAATGGCTCTCGATGCGTACGCCATCTTCTAAAAAAGAGGACTTGTCAGCATCCTTGGCAGTCATGATCAAATGCTCTGGCACTTTTAGCCCTAGCATGTTTATCCACACAGGCATGGCCGACTGGGGCTGATTGATCCAAAAGTTTGGGTTGTTCCACTGCATAAAAGATTCTAGCGGAATAGCTATGACTGCGTAAATTGTCATCAAGACAAGTCCAAATAATATTGCAACACCCGCAAGTCCACTCTTGGAGCGTTTAAATCCCTTGAGAATATCTGATTTAGAAAGAGTTTCTACACGACCCATCAGGTGACCTTCACCCTTGGATCAAAGTACGCGTAGACTATGTCAGTTAGAAATACTGTAAAGATGAAGATAAGAGTGGATATATACGTCAGTCCGATTATGACTGGTATATCGAAAAAGCCTATTGCCTGATAATATAAGCTCCCTATTCCTGGCCAGCCAAAAACTGCTTCTACAGTAATGGCACCACCAAACGAGCTAGCAAGGCTCAAGGCTACGACGGTAATGATCGGTGGTGCTGCATTTTTTAGAGCATGGGAATATAGGATCCTCTTTTGCGGTATACCTGCGGCCCTCTTGGCCATTATATAGTCTTCCCCCAAGATTCCAACCACGAAATAACGTACAATATAAGCCCACGAGCCAAAGCCAACGAGCACTATTGTTATAAGAGGCAAAATCATATGGTAAAGCAGATCCAACGCATATAACGGATCAGATGGCGCAGTTAAAGGCGTAGCCCGCGCAGGAAAAATGTGATACACAAATGCAAAAGCAAAGATCATGATCATTCCGACCCACCAAGTGGGAAAACTGGTGCTAAATACTGCAAAAGCAGAGTTGATCTTGTCCCATAAAGAGCCGGCGCGATTTGCAACAAAGGCTCCAAGGTAAACGCCTATGACAGTTATAATTAGAGTTGAAGTAGTAAAAAGCAGTATTGTCTTTGGCATCTTTTCCAAGATGATGTCACGCACATTTGCAGAGCCGCTTTCGCTTGTAAGGTAGTTAGACTTCCCTAGGTCTAGAACCATCACTTTCAATACGGTGTTTGTAAACCGTTTGGGAGAATACCACGGCTCGTCAAGACCTATTGCCTTGATTTGAAGGTCAATCTTTTGGTCTATGTAGTTCTGACGCTCCTCAGTATTTTGGAACTTAATATTGCTACGGTTTGTTTCTTCCACAACGGAGGATCTCGTCGCATCAAGCAGTATCTTATCCATGGTAGGACCAAGGAGGGTCATTGTTAGGATCAAAGTAGAAAACAGCACTAAGACCATGTTTAGCGAGCGTTTTACAAGAAAGCGGCTAAAGGGCTCCAACTTCACTCAATCACAACCTAGCCGGTAATATTTTTCTACCAATAGTTCTGCAGATATATATGTCTGTTGTATATGCTCTTCTGGCAAGACTACGACTTTGGCACTTGTCAAAACAATCGCCAGGATATAATAAAGACCTAGCATACTGCCGCTATGATAACTTATGCAATCAGATCTAGAGCTATAATGGTCACCATGTCAACAGTTGACGCAAAGTGCAACAGCTCCGGGAACAAGGTGCCCCAAATCCTTCAAGATAGAGCGTGTGTAGTAATAATCCTGATTTCATACCAATAACTTATATCCAAGTTTTCGGGAACGCATTACTATTTAGATTATTTCTATTCGTTTATCTGAATTGAGTGAAATATGACTACCAAACAAATCTTATTTCGTTACAATAGAATAAGATCGTTAACATTTGCAGCTAGTAAATGCCCACTATCTATAGCTACATCTCAATCAGATCCATGCTGCTACGTACAGGGATATATTCAAGACAAGAATTGGGTCACTCACTATTACAAATACAGACGATGTCCGGTTCGCTATCTCAAATCAATAAGACTGCCTACACGAATTGAATAATGCAG
>CAYWRR010000279.1:0-3217 GCA_964460425.1 uncultured Nitrososphaera sp. | reverse complement strand
ATTCAACGTGGCTCATAAATAGAGAATAATATGTTGGAATGAAGCCAATTGCTACGATCACTAAAAATATTCAGGGAAGTGCATATGTATTATTGCTAATACATCGCAGATAGACTAACCCGTAGAATGATACGTTATGCATACTCTAAGTCTCAAGTAAAAGTGATCTTTAGCCTTAAGCTTCCATCAGTTAGTGCCTTTAAAACAAAAAACTCACCTTCAACGGTCATGGCTCATATAATTATGCCTGAGTTATGCCGTATATCACAATGACACAGCAGGTACTGTTCCTCAACAAAGCCCGACAGCATATCTGTGATTTTTAGTGATTGTGAACAAGCAAATTTGTCATAATAATTGCTTGATTCAAATTAAATGAGAGGAGGTTTTCTGCTTAATCATGTACATGCCTTTAGCAGATATCGGGGAATATTCTCAGCATAGGGTTCCTGCTTCCAGTGACAGCTCCAGCAAAATCCACATCTTACGGAAGCAAACTGACTCCTCTTCTCACATGATTTGCACTCTCCGTAATTGAATGTTAGATTATCCCTCAGGAATTCATGCATGATTTCTGTCACCCTTCAGTAATGCTAGTAATAGTGTCATTAATAACATATTGTTTGTTTCATAATTATCGAACAACCAGCTCCCATTCCCCCAAATATGTCAAGGGGATGGTGGACGCCGATATTCATAGTAGTGGATTTGAAGGAAAATGTATTTCCTATCTAGCAAACTGGAAGAGAGAAACCACGAAATACCTCCTATAAAATGACATCCCTGCAACTAAGCTTTGGTTACAGAAGCGAGAACCCTGGCAGATATTAGTACCATTCAAGCGTAATAACATGAACCTACTAACTAGTTCAGTTGAAATTATGACCAATTTTAATAACTGTATTCAAAATGAGCATGATACCTGCAATGGCATCGTCAAGAGCGTAATAGAGGGATCAGACAACACCAAAATGTGTACCTGTCAATGTCATAATAGCAGTTATCAGCTGACCAAAAAGATGTTCGGGGTAATTAACCAGAAAGATTAACAGCTGCAATAAAAATAGACGCAGCCTAATAAATCCTTTAGATAATAGGTTTGCAGTAGCACATACATGGACGATGGATCATTTACAGCGGATTGAGGAGCTAGCGCGCCGCTTTTATTAAAGAAGCATTGTGATTACACTACTTCTACAATTGCTACGTATATGGGATTGAAACATAGGGTGACTTAAGCGCATGACCTGTAGGATAATCATCGCCTCCATTCAAAATTAGCTCTGCTCTCACCTCCGTCCCTCGGCAGTCATCCCCCTCCTTTGGCGCTACCTTTTGCTGATTTCGGATCAACATATTCGTAGTAGTAATAGTGGTAGTGGTAGTAGCATTCTCTATCTGATTCATCAATTCAGGTACAAAAAACTTGGAGAAAAAACAACAGAAGAAAGAAGAAAGAGACCTAATATTCATTAGATGGATATAATGCCTTCAAGTATGTGAACCTCATTTACGGTCGTGGCATCAAAGATCTTTTGCGAGAGATGCCTCTTTACATCACTCTCCTCTCCAAATATGCTCGTATTAGATTATTTCATGCAAAGATACCCCCTATGGTTCTGTTGATGTAAACAATGTCTGCAATTTACACTGCACTCACTGTTACTGGTGGCTGAATCGAAAAGAAGAAGAAAAAGATCTTTCTGCAGAGCAATGGAGGCAAATAATCAAAAGTTCCTTCAAAAGACGAGAGCACATCTTCTTTGTGACCCTTGTAGGCGGAGAGCCTAATCTTCGACCTGACATCATTGAAGTGTTTTGCAAAGAGATGCCAAAGAGGGTATGCGCGGTGACAAACGGTACGTTTCCTCTAAAAAGATATGAGGGGCTTTATTTTTTGCTGGGTCTCAATAGATGGAACAGAAAAGATACATGATAGCATCAGAGGAAAAGGTGCATACTCTAAAACTCGCATGAATGTACTTGATTATATAGCCGAACCTAGCCATAATGGCAAGCCAGCATGGAAGGACATTTGGTTATCAATGACTATTAACTCAATTAACTACGACAGCATAGATGATGTTGTTGAAGAGTGGAAAGACAAGGTGAACAAGATAGGATTCCAATTTCATACACCTTTTACCAAGGGCGACCCGTTGATGCTACCCTTTGGCAAGAAACGCGATGAGGTTGTCAACAAGCTCATTGCGCTGCATGACAAATATCCAAAGTTTGTCATTAACAATAAAAAACAATTGCTATTGATGAAAGGGAACTGAGGAGGCGTTGGGACTATACCGGTGCAGTGTCCATCTTGGGCTATACTTTCAATGGATCATATGGGCAGAGTAAAGCAGCCATGCTGCATTGGAAGCGCAGCAGGGAAAAATAGCGCAAAGCCCATATGCGAAGACTGCGGTCTTGGTTGCTACTCTATACTTGTTACTCACGGGATTAAAGGAGCATGAGAATGTGCACATCTATTGGTGGAGATCCTGCTGTTCCATGCAGTGTGTTCTGATATGAGATGGAAGGGTTAGCTATCAATCAATCATTTATGCAGGCGATGTCAAATCGAGTACAGAAATTCTTTGCTATCTTGAGGATTGGGCGGGGTATCCATAACCCGCCTAGCCCATGCATTACAGCCGCTTGAAATCTAGAGATATTGCTAGATATGTACATTGCTAGCGTTGTTTATTAGCCAGGGATATGGACTGCTAAGCGTAAGTTATTAAGAACTCTTGTTTTGTCATTGCAGCTTGATTATCTCGTCCCATGTCCCAGTCAACGAAAACATGAAGAATCTATTATGATGATCTGACTCAAACTGTAGTACATCTCCAGCTGATATCTGGGTCTTGAATAATTTGTTTAGGAATTGTATGAAGCTAGGTCCGGCAACTATGCTCTTTGCCTCATGCTCAAATGGTTTGTCATAATATTTCTTTAAAGTCTCGGTTAATCCAATATTGCTGAGCTCTTCTACTAAACTTGGTAGTTCCACAAAAGTTGAGTTTCTCTTGTAGACTCTAATTTTCGCCAATGAAACTATGTATCCTCCTCATCTTTAACATATCTGGACGACGATATATAGCCATGCCTATTACTCTACATCCCCGCAATGCAAAGAACCTTAAGGCTGATATGCTCAAGTCATAATGTCAGAACAAAAAAATGATAAAAAATATGTAAATCAGGTGGAAAAGAATTT
>CAYWRR010000278.1:0-3248 GCA_964460425.1 uncultured Nitrososphaera sp. | reverse complement strand
CACGACGACGAAACCCCAATAACCTTATCATAAGATAAAGATTGGAACGTTAAGATTTGGTTTGCTCTCAGAAAGATGTTCGCTGTCATATATTTCTGAGCACCTGGGCGAATGGTAATTAAAGGAATGAGTGTTCCGTGTCATAGAATGGTCAAGTCTATCTTTCATATCCTTGACACTAGTTCTAACAGGTCTCTTTTCCTCAAACGAGCAAGCAGTGGCCCAAGATAAAACGCTCCATATTGGAGATAAGAAATCGCTTGTAATTGGTTGTTTCACCGTCGGCTACGTGCACCCCGCTGATCACACAAAATTGCGGCCGGATGAGTCCAAAACCATAGAGTGTGAGAGCGAATACCCGGATCCCAAATGCAAACATTCACCTGACTTTTGTTGGGATTCTTCAGATCGAAGGGTCTTTTGGTGCGACCATGACAACTGGCTCATAATTGCCAGTTATGCGGATCCGATGAGCTATGGAGACTACTGGAAAGTGACTTGCCGTTGATATCAAGAGTAGTAAAGTAGAGAAATAATGGTAGTAACGAAAATTCTGGTTTACTGTCTGCCTTAGCTTTTCGTCTCCTTATTTTTATGACTAACAGAATGACTATGTAAGGATTATTGTCTTGATGCGACAATGGAGATTGGGCTCTAATTTTACTCAGGCAGAAATATCAAGAATGTTACAAGCGGCGCCTGTCGCTATCGCGGCTGATAGTTCGGATATGGCCATACCTTTCTCCGACTAACTAACTAACTACTAAATATCTTTGGTGCAGTTGCAATAATAGTGGTAGGGGGGTCTATTATTTGCATTCCTCCTACGACTGGTAAATATAGAAGAGGCCTATATGTTTGCTATGCGGTCCAGGGCAGAAATTGCGAACAGGAGTCTTGGAAGCTATAATACTGATTTTCTTTTGGGACTTGCGGAGCTGGAACGTTGAGAATCGGTTTGCTTTCACAGAAATATGATCGCTGTGCCGGATAGATAGAGTAGCATAACGGAAAAAGATATAATCATCATGTTTAAATAAAGATACATCATGATGCAAACATGGGCAGTGATAGTTGTAGTGTCCCTGACGATAGTGCTTTTGGCAAGTTTTCTTAGCTCAGTCGAGCTAGCAGCAGCTCAACCAACCACGAAACACAAGACTGAGTACATAAAAAAAGACCACTCAATTCTGGTTGCTTGTGAGGATATTGCTCCTGCCTTTAAACCTGCAGACATAGGCGTGAATCGCCAAGTAACAATAGGCTGTTCATTTAACCCCAACCAGTGTATAGACGATCCTGATATTTGTTTGACGTGGAAATTCGAAAATAGGGATCATACTCGAGTTGTTCGGTGCGCTCATGATAAGTTTTACGTCATGCCAGATAATGAAGAAGTGATTAAGCAAGATAAACCATATCTGATAGTAGCATGCAGGTAAGTAACAAGGGTGAGGGCGAAATTTTTAGTATTTTATTTCATAAACTGCGTTCGTAGTTATGTCGTTATCCCATGACCACTTTAATCAACTTCAGAATAATATGTTCAAGCAATTGTCTTACAGACTAGGCTCGTCCATTATAGAAATAAGTCGAAAATAAAATTATTTCTTGCCACACTCCACTTTTACATATGTATTTTTATCCATGCGTTCGTTCTTAAATTTAAGCATCCATTCATGTGTGTCACATCTAAGAGCGATTGCTCTTTCAAAAAGGTCACCATAGTGCAAGCAAATATCAACCGTCACTGGGAAGTTCCTCCCTTCGCATTGTGGGAGCGGGCCAAACCGGTGAGGTGGAGGGGCGCACCCTACGATCAGTTCTTGACCGTTCGGCATATGCCTGCCACGGGTGGTGTCCTCTGCCCTATCAGAGCAGAACAGAACAATTCCTTTCCCTCGGTCAATGTGTATACTTCTTTCCCCCTGCAGTTGGGCTTCTGCTTGGTCTGCTGCAGAAAAGAGAGTCGTCATGAGCATTAATGCAATGGAGATAAAAGCCAGGGCGGATAATGTTTTCCGATACCTCATGCTGTGTAGGTATAAATGGAAGGAGCTAGAAAAAGGTTTCCACAATAGGTGCATTTAAGTTGTCCTGTGGTACACGTTTCCTGTAAAAAACCATGGGTAATTCTGGATTCATTTGGTTGAATTGAATAGTCGAGCTGCCTAGCTCTACTAATCAGCTCAGCTTACAACCCAATGATTTTCCTGCAGTTGTAACTAGCATTTCCTGTAGTTGTAGCTAGTACACTTTAAAGAATAGAGTAAAGCTCGTCGAAGTGAATGAAAAAAAATGTTGGTTACTGGCTTATACCATGGTTTTTACATTGCCAGTCCTTTATGTTCATACCGAAATCACACTTTATTGTAACTGTAGTTAGGTTGCGTCCAAATGCTGAGTCTATGGAATCGGTTAGTTCCTGAGTAATTGTTGAATTTGCTGTTAGTTGATCTACAAACGGGAGCCGTATCTCTGGTCCAGTTTGATTACTTATTGCACCTAGCACATCGGTTATGTTGGCTAGTCTTATATATCCAGTTGTAGGGGAATTGTCAAAATCATCCTGTATAATGGAGATTATCGAGTCCTTGGATTTGTTAAGTGAGTTACTGCTGCCTGTGATCGTATACACTTTATCAAACGCACCTACCAATTCAGCACCATCATCCTTTATGAAATATGAGTCGGTAGCCGTTTTCGTTATCCCAACCTGCTCCTGTGCAAAAGACAATGGAAGACTGGTCATAACAGCTATCAGCGTAGCAGAAAGAAATGTTCCCATCAGGCTTAGGTTTGTCATACTATGCGTGTTCGAGTAAGAACTAGAAAAATGTTTCTATCAGTAGTTCCACTAGACCATATTGGAAACAGTTGTTATTGTTATTGTTATTAGCTGCTCTGAGGAAGTTCAAAATAGCAAAATTGTTAAACCTCAAATGAGTTATCCTCAAGGAGGCGGTGGTCAGCCGTCTCCTACACCTAAACCTGTTGAGTTAAGGTGTGCAGTTGATCATCACCATGATTCCTCTCCGTATCTGGAAAGGGAGAGAATTTAATCAGGATCAATGAAGTACTTATCATTTGTCATGAAGTATGTGAAAACACGGTCATGGGCTCTCAGTGGTTCTACTAGATTAACTGGTATCGGAGTAGATTGTTAAACTCAGGGATGACGAAGTGCTTCTTACGATCGCGGTTGGTGATGGGGTTTGTTCAGAAATTATGTAGTATAGGAAATACCT
>CAYWRR010000277.1:0-3250 GCA_964460425.1 uncultured Nitrososphaera sp. | reverse complement strand
AGTCCAATAATCAAGGCCCTTCATTATCTTCTCGTGAGCAGCGATGAGCGGGTTGTCATGATCACACCAAAAGACCCTCGCGTCAGCTTGGTTTTTTAATGGGCTAATAAAGGAGTCAGTAACAAGACAAATATCAGGAGATCTGGTGCACCCATTCTTATCCTCCGCACTGACACATTCTACGGTTTTACGTTCATGGTTCCCCAATTTTACGTGGACATAGGTAGCGATCTTCGGTTCAATACAACTAACTACAAGCGAGTCCTTCGGATCTGGTTCGATTGAGATGTTGCCTGCTCGATTAAAGAAGAGAAACTTACTAGAAGAACTAGTGTCAAGGACAGGCTTGACCATGTTTTCACATTCTTCATGGCTCTTGGTTGCTCGCGGATTATAATATCTTTTTCTACGATGCCGCTCAACCTCACCAGTTACTTTACAGAATTTGTCTTCGTCTTGGCTATGACTATATAAAACGATAGATACCTAATAGACAGATAGACGAACTAACAGACAAACAATTTATTTTTTATTTATTTGTATAATTTTTCGTTGGCTGGGAGAAGCCTAGATCGGTAGTATTGCCCTTTTTGCTTTACGTCTCTTTAAGTAGGTTACAACTATTATAGCAATTCCTGCCGCAAATGGGACAAAAATCATAACAAATCCCCTAATAGCTATATCGGAAATATCACCAAATATTCTGTCTACGAAACTTCCTGGGAATATGGCTAGGACAATTTGGGGTCCTTGAATAGAAGAAGGATATGATGCAGCGATTTCATATGTTCCAGGTCTATCAATAGTAAAATCAAAAAGGCTTACACCAGACCGACCTCCCATGCTATAGGAAGAGCTCATAGATGACCTGGAAAGTGGAATTTCTGAACCTGTGTCCTTTGAAGTAAGCGTAACCTGAATGCCAGGTATATTTTCGGTTGTAGAAAACACTCTATTTCCTACTACGGATTGATGTTCATAAAATATGGTATACCCTCCACCTTCTGAGAGTCTAACGTCACTTCTTCCCGGCACGATTATCTGTGTAGAGGGCATCTCTGTTAAAACACTAATAGTTGAAAATACAGCGGAAAACAGGAACATACTAGATATTGCAGGTCCTGCGACAAGAATTACAATTCCTATAACATAAAACCAGCGGCTTGGTCTAATCTTGGTTTGGCTTTTGCTGCTCACCTCAAACTCCTTCTTTACTGTCAATTTAATATTTTGTCCATTTAATTTTTTTGGCAGATTGAATGTATATACAACTCTACATAAGAGGGGCTACTCAACAATGGTCTGACTTTGTTCTCTTAGAAATTGCATCAGATAATACGGTCCCCCAGTCCCTTTGCCCGCAGTACCAGAAGCTTTCCAACCCCCAAATGATTGACATCCAACCATAGCCCCGGTTGTTGCACTTGCAGATCTGTTGACATACATTACTCCAGCTTCAATATTCTCAAGAAAACTCTCAATCTCTTCTTTCTTATTGCTGTATATGCCAGCTGTCAATCCATATTCTGTATCATTGCACAGATCCAGCACATCATTGTATTCATCATATTCCGTCACACAGAGTATAGGAACAAACAATTCTTCTTTGAATAGACGATGATTCTTAGGCAAGCCATCAACGATGGTCGGTTCCACATAATAGCCATACTTAAATTCGCTACTGTCCTTGACCTTACCACCTAAAATCACATTGCCGTCCCGGAAGGCTATTTTGCAGAACTTTTGATATTTATCGTAGGCTTTTGAGTTGATAAGCGGACCCATAAAGACATCTGCTTCAAGTGGATTCCCGATGGGTAAACCTTTAGCTCTATGTACTAACCTTTCCATAAATAACGGCTTGATATCCTTGTGTACATATAGGCGAGAACATGCACTGCATTTTTGTCCAGAATAACCAAAGGCTGCCTTTAGAACACCTTCTACAGCACCATCGATATCTGCATTTTCTGTAACTACTACTGGATTTTTACCTCCCATTTCTGCAATAATTGGACGGGGATTTACTCTGCTTCTATATTCTTTGATCATCTTGTATCCGACTTCCTTAGAACCAGTGAATACTATTCCAGCGATAGCCTGACTCTCGACTATGGCTTTTCCGATTATGGCACCAGAACCTGTTACTAAATTTAAAGCCCCGGGAGGCAGCCCTGCCTCTCTCATAATTTCTGCAAATAGGTATCCTATAATAGGTGTATCACTTGCCGGCTTCAAAATAACTGTGTTTCCTGTAATCAAAGCTCCAATACTCATCCCTACCAAGATCGCGGCAGGAAAATTAAAGGGTGCTATCACTCCCCACACACCATATGGCTTCATCACACTTTTGTTTTTTTCATTTACTTCTGCTTTTTTTGTCTCAAACATAAAACCATCATTTTTTTCCATCTCTTCAGAATAATACTTGATAAAATCTATTGCTTCATCAACATCAGCTATTGCCTCGTATCTATTTTTGCCATTTTCATAGGAAATCCATGCTGCTAGTTCGAACCTCCTATTCATGATTATGTCTGCAGCAGCATTGCAAATTTGTATGCGATATTTATAATCTGATTTCCCCCACTTTTCAATAAAAGATCTTTTGGCAGCTTCAATAGCAGCCCTTGCATGTCTTGCGTTACCGTTTGGAAAATAGCCTAGCTTTATTCGTTTATCTATAGGTGATGTGTGAACAAAGGTTTTTGACGATTTGACCTCCTTGCCATCAATGAGCATAGCATATTCTCTACCAAATTGTGATCTGATGTCTGTGACTGCTTCTTTGTATCTGTTATGGAACTCTTCTTCTCCTTTTGATATCATAAATTTTTTAGCAGTCTGCACATTTTCAAAGTTCATCATCCCTGAATACGCTTAGGAGCTATTATAATCATTTGAGCTCCAGCATCAGTAGAGCAGTAGCTTACATAGCTTCCCTACATATGTTATTGTTCTTATCTTACTGCTCCATCCTTACTTTCTCAATCTTATAAATTCCCGTAAAGCACGAGCTTCATCTCTGTACGCTCGAACAGAATGTTTCTTACCATCAGGACAGATGAGAGTCACCGTTACGATATTTACTTCTGCATCAGAAGCAAATATTGGTGGTTGTACGCTTTCTACCTTACAGTCTCCTGCAAGGAGTTTTTGCAATTCCGAAATTGATTTGAAAGTCTCACTCATGTCCTATGTTTGCGTAACATATCACAATCGTACCCATACAAGTTCGAATAGTGTTCAT
>CAYWRR010000276.1:0-3258 GCA_964460425.1 uncultured Nitrososphaera sp. | reverse complement strand
TTTGAGCATGTAATAATTTCTTAATCTTTGTTTCACTCTCGCCACCATCATGTCTATTTATCTTTAATGTATTACTAATACAGTAGTTTAGGTCGTCTTCTAATGATGCTGCCAGTATATGAGTATTACCTTTTCCCTCAGAAGAGGATCCCAATCCAAACACTCATCCAGAAGAAGAATGCAAAGGCCTAATATTGCTACCTTCTAGGTCTTGCAGGACGCTTATCTAGTACGTTCAGCGACTGCTTCTGTCCAGAATAAGAAGCGACAATACTGTCTGCTCTGTGTGTTCACAGTTGGGTTCACTATGGGTACGATGCAGTTCTTCGGTCATATCATCCTCGTCCTCACCTTCTTCCTTTTCTGATTCATTTGATAACCCTCTTTGTTGCTACCCTTCAACACACTTGGCTTTAATTCTCTTCTTGAGCCATTTCAGGTCTACTTACTTTATTCGCGCCTACATCTATTTGAGCAGCTTGTTTTATCTTGTTCCACAAATCCTTTATGCTCTCTCGGCTATCAATCAAAGAATCCGCCATGTAATCGTAATCAAGTCGATGGAGTTTGTTCACCTGAGCATCCACATTCAACAATGCTTTCCCCTCAGCTGTAATAACTTTAGTGTGCTGTACTCTCAAATGAGTCCTGTAGTCGTATGAATCTGTACTGTTGTTCATATCTGATCCCTTTGTTTCATCATTTCCACTATTTCACTGCCGTGCTGCATTTTCAAATGTGTGGATAGTTCTAACACCTTATCAGATTCCAGTTGACAAAATGAACACTTTCTATCATTCATACTAAGAATATTGCAAGGATACTTCTTAAAAAAGAAGACAATTAACATTTATTAGACTAAGTAGATCCATCATGGGAACCTATAGTTCTAGTAGATCATTTAGTGCCCATGACCAACAAGCTGTCAAGGTTCACTAGGGCATCAAAGATCTATATAACTAACAGAATAGTAATTCTATATGACTATATAACTATTGCACAAACTACTCGGATATATAATGCACACGCTCCATGTTGCATTTGATGACACTGACTCACGTGAGGGCAGGTGCACAACACACCTTGCATTCAAGGTGGTAGAACATCTAAAGAAAAAACAGGGCACACAGTTTGTAGATTATCCGTTGTTGATTAGGCTCAATCCCAATATCCCTTGGAAAACTAGGGGTAATGGCGCAGTATGCCTGCGGCTAAAAGTGCAAGATACAGACAGAGTCATAGACTATATCAAGCAGGCAGTAGAAGAAGGTTCCGCCATTGGCAGTGGAGCTAACCCCGCAATTGCATTCCTCAAAAGCGACCATATACCTACAAAGCTTCAAGAGTTTAGCGCGATCGCAATGTATGACATAATGAGCAGACAGATATCAGAAAAGGTAGCCAAGGCCGCTGGTGTTCAATACTTTACCTTTGGCAATGGGCAAGGTCTTGTTGGTTCTCTTGGTGCAATGGGTTGTCTGCTGGAGGGCGATCATACTTTTGAGCTAATTGCATACAGAAAGCAGAAGAACTGGGGCAAGCCGCGTATAATAGACAAGCAGAGTGTCATCAAGTTTAGCATAGACACCTACCCTCACACTTTCAACAATTACGATCGAAACCAGAGGCGTTTGTTGATTGCACCACATAGTCCAGATCCAGTCTTCTTTGGTATAAGAGGCGAAAGTGCAGATATAGTAGAGTTGGCACTCCCTGCGTTGCATTCAGAGGAAGAGATAGAGGGGTGGACAGTTTTTCGCTCAAACCAAGGTACAAACATGCACCTACAAAATGAGATCAGGCTTACCAATGTCAAGGCATACACATCAGGATATATCAGGTGCAAGGTTAGTAGCAAGCCATATGCAATTGAAGGCGGTCATGTTATTTTTTCGGTCAAACAGAATAGCTCAGAAATGCCAGCAGCGGTCTATGAACCAACTGGGCTTACCAATGTCGCAACCAAGCTTGCAGTGGGTGATATCATTGAAATTGGTGTAGGGGTCAGAAAGGGAACTACCAAACACCCTAAAATTCTAAATATTGAATATTTACGGGTACTCAAGCTCGCGCCTGTTTATGAAATATTGAACCCATTGTGCAAGATGTGTGGCAAGCGTATGAAGTCAGAGGGCAAAAATAAGGGCTATCAGTGCGACAGGTGCAAGCACAAAGACTACGTTACAAAAAAGATTCTGATACTGCAGGAGCGTAGAATCAAAACTGGATTATACATCCCAACACCAAAAGCACACAGACATTTGACAAAGCCGTTACAAAGGTACGGCATTGAAAAGACAAAATTCCTATTTGAAAAAAGTAGTAGCGAGGGGTTGATTTGAACTTACGGCCACCTGCAATTTTGCAAAAGTGGAAACCGCTCTGCGGGTTATGAGCCCGCCGGGATAACCTGGCTTCCCCACCTCGCTGACAGCATCTTGACACAAGGGGAATATATCTCTGTCTGCACTGCATGGGCTCTTTTAACTTAGCATCATCTAACGTCAGAAAAAAATAGTAAACTGCATCATGTCATTAGTTATGGTCACCTGTGGTATAGAAAGAAAAGTTTCAGCCAATTCCACACATGTTGCCTATCACAGTCGGATTTTCTGCATGGGAAGTGGTCATCAAAACATTCAGTCCTATCCTTTACCTGTTGAATAAACCGCTCCATAATTTTCTTCAGTTCAGTACCATATACTTGATGCCTCAGCCTCAACAACCATCTGCAAACATCATTGTACCAATGAGCGCCATCAGTAAGAATTGTTTCCTTCTGCCATACCTGTTACTTAGTTTCTTGAAAAATTGGTAGCATACAAGAATAATAATAATCCTTTCTCTTGGGAGAGAAAGAGAGAGATGCATAGCCAGACATTTTTGTTGTTCTGGTCAGGCTCGTAAGCAACCCGTAACCAATAATAATATTCCTGGTCATCTATTTTGAGCAATGTTTCATCAATAAATAAATATCTCTGCTTGGCGTCGTCGTCTGTCTGTCATGAACCTATATCTGCTATGTCACAGAATATTTCTTCTAGACCCACTTCCAGATGATGCATGGCTACTTCTTACTATGGATTCCAAGCACCTGTGGCTGCTGCTAGCCTAAAGCTCCTTCTAGAACTAATAATAATAAAATACAGAAGTATATAGACCATATCTGATTATGGCTGGGTCTTACGTACTATTGCGATTCATCACATGGCAATGGTGAAAAGTTGGGACAACCTAGCTGTACGGATTTTACTTACC
>CAYWRR010000275.1:0-3271 GCA_964460425.1 uncultured Nitrososphaera sp. | reverse complement strand
AGCACAGAGTGCTATGAAAAGACTCTCCTCTATAGCGTTTGAGAGGGCAGACCAATTTCAAATGAAATATCGGGAGTCGTTTGTAGAACTTTAGCAATAAATATTGAGATCTTGTGATAGCCGTATTATGAAACAGATAGCACCGCTGCGCGATTATGCAGACAAAAAACAAAATGAAACAATAACACATTGTATCCATTATTACCTGGAATTGACTATCTCGAAGGAGGGTACAGCCAAATGTACGCTTGCTATCTGGGGCATAAGACGCTTCTATGAACCATTTGAATGGCTATAGAAAAATGGACATAATGCCAGTAATCGTCTCTATACAATAGTCGCACGCCAGCCATCAGGAACTAGCGGAGGTATTCTGAGAACATTGAACGATCTGAAGAGCAGTAAAAAGTTGTTAATCATGTTATACAAAACACAGAAAAGTCTGGCAGGTCTCTAGCTATAATGTGAGGAAAAATTAATGAAGCTACTACAGAATTTTGTGTAGTAAGAATAACAACAGATAAACTAGGTCTCTGAGTGAGCGCCTTTAGCTAGATATCAAGCGGCGTAGACATCTGTCGTATATGATCGCCTGGCGACTGCTATTTATAAACTGCTGAATCCATTGTATGCTATGACCTCCTTATACGTTAGATTTGTGTTTGAGTTTGTTAGTTTTTGCATCTTGTCATAGTCTAAAACTATGATTTGGCTTATCCTCCTCACTATTAGGTTCTTTTTTCTCACTGCGGACTATTCAAGATTCAACCCATTGTCATATATGAAAGTATAATCCATTGGTTTCTTTTCCTTCACGATCTTGATTTAGATGCTCCAATTTCCCGATGGTGGCTTTTATCATAATAATACGAGTGCGCAGCTTCTTTGATCTGCATTTTACTCATTATGTAGAGAGGTATCTGGGTGGAATGCCGCCCACGTGAACCAGAAGCCCTCATCAAAAGGAAGTCGAACCAACTGCTTGTCTTTCATCTCTCCCTCTATTGCTTCACCTTCAAAGTTCCATATGCTTGATGTCTGAGTATCGATTACCTTGCTACCATCATACTGGAAATCAAGAAATAGACCATCTACAGATCTATCAAAGGCTCTGACCATAAACGGGTAAAATGACATTACAACAATTTTTCTGTCTCCGATCTCATCGTTGATTATGTGGTTGTCTTCTATTTGCTGAACAGGGTAAGCGCGATAACTACCTTCATTTTCAAGGCCTACAACTATCTCTTTTGGACCTAACCTGTTGTCGAGGTGAGAGAGTGGGAAAAGGATGTTAGGATCAGTGTAGTAGTTTCCATATGGGTCTACACCATAAGGCCTGCCAAAGCCTGTATCTTGTGACAGAACCTTTGATTCTGGATACAAGACTTTCCATTCGCGCCAGAATGCAACATCAAAGGGAATGCGCTCTAGTTTCTTGCCTGCATACTCTCCAACAATAGCCTGACCAAGCGCTTGGCTCCATAGTGATTCACTCGCCCTATCATACATGACAAGATTACTGTTGTACAACTTGCCAGATGTTCCAAATTCTACAGTATGGTTATCAATTGCACGATGGAACACTTGATTGGTAAAGCATAAGGGGCAATAAGTTACTGCAATAGGTGTTCCTCCGACCTCATCATTGACTATTTCATGCCATACTAAAATGTTAAGAGGATATGCTCTGATGTCACCGTTGATATTGAGCCCAAGAACGAGATCCGAATCTTGCAAGTCTGCATCTTCTGCGGAAACAAACTTCGGGTTATCAATTGAAGGAATACCATCTCGTGGAGGACCTCCGCTAACTATTTGATCTAAAGGAATGATAGCCTCTGTCCCAGCATCATCATTAGAAGAAATGGTCTGACTGTCACTTCCACTTGATGAGCCTAGAAAAGGCAAAAATAAATCACCATTCAATGCCAAAAAAGCCACAATTACAAATAGTGTTCCAGCAACTCCAGAGATAGCGATCAGTACACTCTTCTTTGGCTTATTTTGTTCAGGCATAGGGTTGTAAGACAATGTGCTCACCTATTGTCCCCTTTGAACTTTGAAATAGCTCTCTGTCTAAGTTTCAGCTCTTTTCGCAGCTTTACGGCTGTCAAGCTAGTAAATCCAACAACTATAGCAAGGCCAGCATAAGAAAGTGGTACCGAATACTGTATCAGAACAGCAGATACGGAAGTGCCAACAAATGAGGGAAGCAGCGACAATATCAAAAGCCAGCTCCCACAGCAACCAAGTGGCACCAGTGAGAAGAATGAGAGAAAAGAGCTAAATGCAGTTCCGCCTGAACCGGCACCCACTAGACCCTTTCTTCCTCTTAATGAACACCCTAGGCTTTTGCTATAGCTTGTCATAGATACCTGTGCGCCAACAGCTATGGCAGTTCCACCAATTATTAGTGGATTTATTGTAAACGCTGTAGTAATTGCAGTAGCCGGAGGAAGATTTGACGTCGTAACAACTACTATTGTTACATATACTGCCATTACGATAAGGCCTATAATGGTGCCCTTAAGCAGTGCTTTCTTTACTTTGAAAGAGAGCGGCTTGCGTAATGCAGACATCAACAGGTTATATCACCAACAGATAGCTTGTTATTCTAGTTATTATCTAGATACTTCAACAGTTAAGAAAAAAGTTTAACAGAGAAACAAGCCTCACTACGTTGTTACTTGGAATAGTCAAAGAGTTATTTTGTTGTAGGTTGCAAGGATTTTTTTTAAATAAGAAACTATAATCAAGAGCAATTGATATTGACTTAGAGTATTACCACCGCGGCAGTATTGGCGTGGGTCTAATAATTATACTATCAGGGTTTTCCTTTGGAGCGTTCTCCTCTACTGATCTAGCCTTACAAAAATAATGATGATGATGACATTAGTACCCGGGGGAGGGTGCAAGTAATTTCATACTATACCGCATTCATATATGCCCAGCGAGCCGCCACTCTGTAATATCAAGACAGTTTCATACTGCAATTTTGATCCATCCATTATTTTTAGACTGTATGTTCTTTAACTTCTATTCAAATCTATTTAAGAGCCGGATCCTGCTATTTAACTATGAATTTAAAGAGTTGGGAATTTGCGACAGCAGTTGTAGCAGAGTTGAAGTGTTTTCATCTAGAGTGTTTTCTAACTCTCTCAGTCTATTTTGCATGTCTTCGAGCTGTTTATCCTTTTCTGTTAACTTACCCTTGATGATATAGTTCTGCTCTTCATTTCTTTGACTTAGAGCCTATCCCAATAATATC
>CAYWRR010000274.1:2845-3291 GCA_964460425.1 uncultured Nitrososphaera sp. | reverse complement strand
AAATAATCCTCCTGATAGATGCATCCCTCCAATAACAGAGCAGATCTTATCTTCCCCAGTCAATTCTTTTGCATAATTTAGAGTATTTATAATTCCTGCATGTCCGCACCCCGTAATAACCACAAGCCCCTTATCTTTAACTGCCAAAATAACAGCCTGATCGTCTTTGATCAGTGGATCAGCTTCCATCTTTCCTTCTTTTACCTCAGAATAATGGTTAGGAAACCCCTTTTCAAAACTATTGGTTCTAGGTATTTCTCCTGTAATGAGGAGTCTATCGCCAATCCATAAGCTGGGAGAATGCTTTTCGATAATCTCATATCCTGCATTAGTCAGAAGAGATCTATCTGGGGCAGGCAGGTCTATTGTTCTACCATCCTGAAACTTTACTAATCTGTTTCTAAAGGCATGTTCATGAAGAACGAGGGGAATCCTTCGTACTGTAT
>CAYWRR010000274.1:0-2835 GCA_964460425.1 uncultured Nitrososphaera sp. | reverse complement strand
CCTTTTTCTAAGGTTGAGCAAGCCACCTGCGTGGTCAATATGTCCATGACTTGAGATCAATGACTCACAATCAGACAAATCAAATCCGAGTACATCTGCATTGTGAGAAGCAGCCAAAGGATCTAATCCAGAATCAAGTAGTAGTCTGTGCTTTACTCCATCTATGTGTAAAGTTAATGCTGCACAAAAACCATGTTCTGCTAAAAGTGGTTGTTTATACCAATTCCTAGTCAGGACCGGTCGGCAAGCTACTTCAGTGTTTGGTAGAAGGACATCTACATTGTTATCAACCAAACATGTTACCTCTACCTTTTCAACTTCTTTTAGGATCATTTCCTGTTGTCACACACCATATGATAGTGATGAGTACTTCTTACTAAGTATTTAGAACACCAATCATTGTAGGCAAATATATATTCTGTACGGTTGTAAATGATGATCAAATTATCAAACTCTATCGGGATTCTTTCATGATAAGAATGAGTGCCTCCTATACTAGGGAAAGCCCAGGGAGCTATGAAAGTGGGCATGTACTTTAGCTCTTTCAACTCGGCAGATGATTGATTGGGGGGATGAAACATTTACAAAGAGGAATTCATGACTCAAAAAATGAGATTAATAATTTCAAGAAGAAAAGGGTATCAACGATTATCCATGCGCTTACCTTTTCTGTTCCATATTTTTCCACCAGTGTTATTACTACCATTCCCATATACCTCATGCTCAAATACTACTTTACTCCAATAGGGTCAAGAAAAGCAAGTTTGCTTGTTAGTTGTTGCTGTTATTGATGATGATGGTACTGATGTTCTTGACGAAGAAGAACAAGAAGATGATATACAACAAGATAGTGAACCTATATCTGTTCTCCTTAGTCCAGAAGGAATAAGGTGCAGTTTGCCGTCCTGTCCACCTCTACGCCTCACGCTACCTTTCCTGTCGTAATAACTACGTCACTTTCAGCATCATGATATGCGTCACCTATTCTTGATTTGATCCAATATTTTACCATATCCCGATCTCTCTTTGACTTTGAAGATGCAGTGCATCTTGAGGCATTATCTGCAACTGTTAAGTCTTAGCTATCTGTGCTTTCTTCGGAAGAGTCCTTGTTTACACTGATTCTTTCCAAGTTGATTTTGATAAACAGGTTAAAGTCGGCTGTTCGCTCTCCGAAAACGATGCTATCTAATTGTTCTTTGTTGACCAGCTGCACTCCCTCAGCCACCACACAGTTAGTTTCCGGCCTCAGCGCTGTTTAGTTCCACTTCTTGATCATCGATTTTGTTGGCTCCCTGAAATAGGAGTGCATGCTGGAAGCGATCCTCTCCTTGGCCTAGATGAACTCGAGCCAGCTTCTGAGGATACGACTCAAGTTCTCTTAGGTCAATCTAACTTCGCCTTTGGCGGAGATTATGTGTGCAATTTCGTGACCTATCAAGCCTACTAGATGATCAGGAAACTTTTCAAAAACGCTTACCACTATGTAAATGGAGAATTTTGTAAATTCTGAGACATGAGGATAGGAAAGACCATAGAAGAGAGCCTTGGCCAATTCTTGTGCTATCCTGTATTTTCTTGACAGCATAAATGGAATCGGATAAATGATTTGGTAGTAGGGCAGTATCGATTTGTCTTCCACTGAATCTATTACCTTCTCATACGACTTTCCGATAGCAGGTCTAGCATCTCTGAATCGGTCATCATTCTTCAGAAACCTGTATGATACTAATAATAGCTCCAACAATGCTGTCACATCTTGGCATAGTCTTTAGACATTTCTGCGGGTTCAGTCCTGAATAGTTATTTGTCGTAGGGTCGTTCATCATCAGTCCGGTTCCTACTGATGCCAAGCAACCTCCAAATAAGAATTATCTAAGACTCTCTTGTGTATGTGTCTATGGTTCTGCAGAACAGCCTCCTTTTTAACGACCCTTGGGATCGGATGTCCAAGATATGTAACCCATGCGGTTTAGGACGTACAGGCTATGAGTGGAGATTAAGAAGCGCCTATTCATATAAACAAGAAATATTTTGACAAAATGATCTTGTCTATGGCTACGTCACTTCTTCAGCCTTAATAGCTTCTAAGATCCTTGCGTTGACTTCGTCCAAGTCTATGTTAGCTCGTAAATACTTGTTCAGATCACCTGGCGCAATTATTCCCACAGGCTTTCTTGTTTGTTCGTCTATCACAACTAGGTGCCTAACTCTGTTGCTCAACATAAGATCTGCTGCACTTTCAACAGTTGCATTAGGTTCTACAGTTGCAAGGGGAGAGGACATTATTTCTCGGATGCCTACATCTTTACTGCTTATTCCTGCGGCGCAGACATGGATAGCAAGATCCCTTTCTGTAACTATCCCCATTGCCTCATTGCTCTTATTATCTTCCCCATCAACTACGAGAACGGAACTAATTCGCTTATCTTTCATCTTTTTGGCTGCTTCTTGAGCGGTTTTTGTTACATCTATCTTTTCTAACTTTGTAGACATGATTTCCTTTACTGCATTTTCCATGAATATATCTGGGATTAATTGAATAATAAAAATATTCAAGTTGATAATAACGCCTTTATGATCAATAGTACCAGTACAAGACTCTTGCAAATAAGGAGTATATATCATACATTTCAAGACGGCCAAAGCAACATTGGTATATGATTGAATTAAAATAATTAAGAACGACCTAAAGGTCTATAATTATTGTATTCAAATTAAGGGGTTCTTGAGAAGAAATGAGAAGGATATGATATTATAATTATCATTTATCTTGAAAAAGACTTGTGTCTTTATGACACAATAACAAAAAATGACTCTTTGCACTGGAACATG
>CAYWRR010000273.1:0-3304 GCA_964460425.1 uncultured Nitrososphaera sp. | reverse complement strand
TATGGGAATGAATATGCCACGATTTAACAAGTTCTTATCTCTGGATGGTGGTTAAGTTAACAGAGCCGCTCCCAATTGGGGACCGACAACAATTTATATGATCTGTTCAAGCATACAGAGAGACAGAAGAAGATCCTTTGCAAAAGACTGGTACTGTTTCAGGTGGAACCTCTGCACTAGAGAAGGCTATATCCGGCGGAGAAGAGCTGTTGTCATACAGCGACGGAGTACAGCTGATGAATGAGGAAAACCTTTTCCTCCTGGGAATAGCAGCAGATAGGATTCGCAGTAAATTCTGTGGCGACACTGTAACATTCGCCGCATCATACTATCTCAATTACACTAATGTGTGCGCAGCTAGCTGTCCACTTTGTGCGTTTTACAGAAAAGGCAATGAAAATGATGCCTATACATTATCTACTGAGCAGATAGTCGCCAGATCAAAAATAGCAGTAGAGCAGCTTGGCGCTACTGAGCTTCATATCGTTGGAGGCTTTCACCCAAAATTAGGGCTTGAGTACTATGAGAACATGATGCGAGCAATCAAAGCTGAGTTTGCAAGGGTCACGATCAAAGCATTTACGCCAGCAGAGATATTCTTTATTGCACGCGTGACAAAAAACTCCATCAAGGAAGTCCTATTGCGACTGAAGAGCGCAGGGCTTGATGCGCTTCCAGGTGGCGGCGCAGAAATCTTTCACACCGATACTAGAAAACAGATAGTGATCGGAAAATGTTCCGGCGAAGAATGGATTGACACTGCTCGTCAGGCACATGAGCTAGGATTAAGAAGTAACTCCACAATGTTGTTTGGCCATGTGGAAAAACCAGAACATATCGTCGACCATGTAATAAAGATCAGGGAGCTTCATGAGAAGACAAAAGGCTTTACTACGTTTATCCCGCTCAAATTCAGCCTTGAAAATACTCCGCTGGAACAGAAGGAACTAGTGACTGCAGAAAGCCCATCTACATATGACCTTCGTGTCATAGCAGTGTCGCGTCTACTTTTGGCAAATGTACTTAACAACATTTCAGTGTATTGGGTAGCGCTTGGCAAGAAAGTTGCGCAGGTTGCTCTCTCATACGGTGGCAACGATCTAGTAGGAACTGCGTTTTCTGAAGAAATATTCAAGGCTGCAGGTAAGGCTGGAGGCACTTCAATTCAAGAGCTTGCAACTTTGATCAAAGAGATTAGACGCAGGCCGGTCCAGCGTGACACATTTTTTAATCCCATCCAGAGATTGGATTGATCATTTTAAAATGACGCCAGAGAGTATCACATAGCTTAATAGCATCCTCTAAAAAATTAGAAGCTTATTGAATTTCTAAGATAGCTTGTTTCAAGGGTCTTTTGAGTTCGGTATGCCAAAGATAATAGCGCAGCATCTTAAACAGATAAGAGTACTATACTTATTGCAATCAGAACGGTTGGAATGTAACTGTTATAACCATCCAACCGTTATGAGGATTAATAGACATGGCGTTAGTAGTAGCAGCAATGTGGGACAGCCAAAAACAACAAGACCCTCATCGACGGCTACAAAACAACAACAAGGCCGGCCGGCTGCCGGAATAAGCTAATGCAAGAGTTTTGTCCTAACAACTTTGCTCTTGACAGAAAGATAAAGACGCCTGTATAGGACTCAAGCCAGCCGATGAAAGGCTGCTCCTAGAATTACGAGATGACGACAAGGAGCTGATGGCCAACTGCATCATAGACTGATAAGACTAATCCGCCAATGGTCTTATGATGTCTCCTAGCCCCAAGAGGGATACATCACATCCCTGGCGTACCTATCTTGCTATTTAGGTCAAAAAAGTCATTTAAGGAAATGACGAGGGAAGACTGGTTGATGGCTATCTGAGAAGCCATAAGCGAGCATTTGCTGACGACCTAGACCAAAAGTTGATAAACACATACAATACAAGGGTATCAAAAATCTTGACGTTTTGTAAATGGCTCACACAACCTGACCTAAGCCCGGGGAAAGGCAGATAGAAAGAAGTTTGACGACGTGTTTTACATTCCTAGGTTTTACATTTCTGCGTCCTCCCATTCTGTCCATCAATGTCAGACTTCACCCGATCCTTATGTCTATACTGCTTTACAATTATGAGCAGCTAACTGAATGAACCTCAGAAGTTGAGCAGATAGAGGCTAAAGTTGAAGAGTTATTGCTGCCAAAGAAAGAAAAAGAAGGAGGAGTGACTATAATAATTCGCTTGCAAGAATTTGAGGAAGCGAATTTAAGGACATGGTTAGCGCTAGTCATAGAGAAAGGTATATTTATTTATCTAGTATTACTGTTATAACCTCCCACAGTGCAAACTCATTGGTTTCAGTGCCTGGGCATATTGCAAACCATTCGTAGCCAGGAACATCTATCTTTTGCTTTATCACTATGCAAGTCTTTCAACCTTTTCTTAGAGTATTCTGTAAACGAACCAACTCCAATATATAGATTATAATTGGTTCCCGCGCATTTGTCTTTCCATCATTCCACCACTAGCAGTTCGCTGCTCACCACTACCACCACCATAATACTACTATCACCTATGTCATTGGCGGTAGTGGAAACATCCAGTACTGCCTTTGATCTGCACCAGGCATCTTCTCCATCTTGCATCCGAATATATCGATATAGAATTTCTTTTTCCTTTACAAATTATCGTTTAGAATTTCGAAATGAACTATTGTAGGCATTATCTAATTACTACTTCTTCTTCTGCTACGCCCTGAGCCGATTAAACCCACCTGTGATCATTTTCTTTTCCTGTGTGATTAGGCTAAAGAACTCATTCCCAAGTGGTTCAATACTCTTGTCTTGTATCATCTTTGAGTTGACGTCTTCAAAATGCTTGTAATCTCTAAGGTATTGTTGCTCGATCCAAACTTCCTCGTTCTCCTCATCTTCGGCAGTCGTGTAGAGGGTCTTGTCAATGCTGTCCATAACGTCCATACCACTTTGTTTTGCAGAGCATATCGCGGCTTTGGTCTCGATCCTGCCAAGTTGGTAGTACTCAACTCTTGCGCCATGCTTCTTAAACAATGGTACGAATTTCTTTAGATTCAGTACAATGGCATATGGTTCTTCTTCTGCACTCTGTAAAGTTATAGCTGGATATAATTTCCAGTCTCTTCATTTCCATAGTGGATTCAATTTTGTTTTCCATAACAGCATGCTTATGCTAGATACAATAAATAAGGCCAAGGGAGTAAGAGTACAGTTAGTTGTAAAAGTCCCTTTCATAAAAAAGAAGAAGAAAGAGAAGAGGATGGCGGTGGCAATACTAGATGGGT
>CAYWRR010000272.1:0-3304 GCA_964460425.1 uncultured Nitrososphaera sp. | reverse complement strand
TCTGAGATTATAGGAGCAATTTTGGAGGCTGCCAATGGCGGAGGGGCCACCAAAACATCGATTATGTACAAGGCCGTCTTGTCATACGAGTATATGAAGGAGTATTTGTTATCCTTGGTCGAAGATGATTTAATAGAGTATGAACAAGGTAGTATGACCTACAGGACCACTCCAAAGGGAATGCAACTGCTTCAGCTATATAATAACATAAATGAAATGGTCCAGCCGTTCGTTATGAAGATAGGAAAATAGATGTTACAGACCAAATGTAATTACGATTGTCTTACTTCATGAAGGGTAGGATTAAGAAGCTATATAGGGTCTGGTCTAATACGTACAAAACTAGGTGTAATTCCTAAATGGATTCTAACTAAAGTGAGTTCAGAAGTGGGGAGTTAATTGGCTTTAGTTTCTGTAAGGACCGACTTGGAGAGTATAAACTTAAAGATAACTTACTGTTATACATCCTTAGTAGGATGGGACTCCTTACACTCCTTCTACTGGTATTAGTCATCCTAGCTTTAATAGGTCTGGGATGGAAGACTTTCTCATCTGGAGTAATTAATGGATTTGATAAAGCTGTGGATATTGGCACGCCTATCATCAAGAATTTGACACAGGAAGCTAGAGAATATATGGATAGTCCAGAGCAGCTAGGGGCAACATGAAATGAGGCAGGTAGGAGAGAAAGAAAAAAGATATCAAATGTGAGTGTGAATAATTGCGCTGTGTTTTACATTAGAACAAAGTGTTAGACTAAGCTCTATAAAATGTCAAACCTATTACCTCCTTTTGCCTCAGAATATGGTGGCGGAACTTTCATATCTCCAAAGTTATGGTAATAAACATGGCCCCTGATGTAATCATTCCTAGCTACACTTGAGCCGTTGTAATCTGCGATCGATTTCCAAAGGTCAAATCCCAGATCAAAGGTTTCAATTTTAGAATAATCAGAAGTTCTCTTTTCATTATCTCTGTCCCTTCCAAACCAACCAAGATGCTCATACCAAAGTCGAATCCTCAACTCCTTAGCAATCGACGTTGAAGCAATTCCAAGGTTAACTTCAGTAGAATCTTTAAATCCGTTCTTATCGGTATTTGCTGATCCAATTGTGATCCATTTATCATCTACTATCATCAACTTTGAATGCACATAGATTTGTCTCAGTTGCTTAGTCTTCTGATCTTGCGATACAAGCGAGTAAGTTCCTACACGACTTCCTGAATCTCCTTCAATTCTAAGCCACTGCAAATGCTTGTTTATATCATTCACACTGGTCTTTGATAACATACTACCTACTATTCCTGGTAAGTTTGGTTCCATAGGACCAACTATAATAACTCTGAGGTTCTTCTGCTCTCGCAACCTCTGGCAAAGTATCCTTGTAATAAATTCATTTTGAAACGGAAATTGGTCTTCAACGTAAATACTTCTCTTTGCCTTTCTAATCCTATTTGCGTACCAAGCCAGAATACTCCCACCTCTGTACATCCCCTTCCATGTGCGTAACGCCACGATCCGAGTACTACCAACAGTTGAGCTACTGGGAGCTGGTGGTGGCTCTAGTTTCATCCCTTTAACTTTCCTTACGTTTTTTATTTCATAATGGGTCCAGCGTTGATTAAAATGATATGTAAGATCCCATACAGCTGGCCCCTCAAGCATTGTATGGACGTCATGCCATGGTTCGGAATCTTCATCTCTGAGTGGGTCGTTGTATTTATGTTCGCTAGTGTCCCATTTGCCCCTAGATATGTCAAATCCTCCACAGAACCCTAGTTTATTATCTATTACTATTATTTTTTCATGATGCGCAGACGATAGGGTAGGAGATGTGTTATCTATCCTTACCTCTATGTTGTGATCCATATTATATTTTCGTGCTATTTCATTAAGTTCTTCTACCTCATTGGCTCGCCCATCTAATCCCCTTTCATCAGCACCTGGCAATATCCGGAGAGGTAACCTTGGCTGCCATACAATAATCCTTACTAGTACACCACGTCTTGCTTTCTCAAGAACGAGTTCCTCCAAGGTGCTATATGAGCTCCTAAGGGCACTATTCTGCTTCGAACCACGCGGTGGACTAGTATCACGTACAATTAGAGAACTAGTAGGGTTAATGTAACTGTGTGCATGAGATTGAGTTAGAAGTTTTGAATCATTCAGTGTAGGATTATTAAAGTTCTCTCGAATCAGACGTAGTGAAGGATCTAAATCATATCCAGCTAGGTATACAGATTTCTGAGCCTGTTTTATAGAGTGATAGATAAGCTTGAACGTTTCCTGACCATCAATTGATAAGACTATGTGATTGCCAGAAGTAATGTCTCCAAAATGCCTTAGACGTCTGCCAACATATGCAGGTTGTACAGTGCTCCTTGCTACCAAATTCCTGTCAATCAATCCGTAAATCCTGCAGCCACGATCTGAACGACAGCTTTTAGCTTATGGTGTTGTATCCAGTTCGTAGGATAGATTATATCTAGTATTGCAGTATATACTTATATAACAACATATAAAAGAATTTAATAAAAATAATTAACCGGTGCTGTTTTCTCCGTTAAAAAATTCTTGCACCCCTTCTGAGATATTACCAAGTAGTTCTCCTGTTTCATTTGCCACTCCTTCCAATCCTTCACCTGTCGCATTAGTTGCTGCCTGCATTCCTTCACCGGTCTCATTTCCCATAGATTGATTTGATCCTTGGGCAAACACTGTATTTGTTGCGGTCAGAGCCATAACGGAGACTAGACCAAGAGATAGTGCCGAGATTATAGATATATGGTATCTTTCCTTTCTTTCCCTCATGCTGTAGTCATAAAGTGAATACCCATGTATAATCTTTTTCATATGTGCGTAGCTACTCTATAGTTAAGATTCTAAAAAATCCTGGCTTAATAGCGGTATATCAAACTGTATTGCTACCTGCTATTATTTATCATCTAAGTGTTCTCTTGATGGCTAGAGATTGATGATCAATGGCTTAGACAGCAAAGAAACCTGAAGACGAGCTATGGTAGCCTTAGATTTCTATTTCGACCATTCTTTATAACAGGGCCTACCAAGATCAAGGAATATAAAGAGATCGATGGAGCTGTGATCTCATAACAGAAATGAACCAACTAAGAGGTGATACATGGCGGCGAATATTGATTGCTGAAATAGTGTTTTGAATTTGATGACATAACTACCAATGGAAAAATACTTAAAGTAAACCTGATATAGTATATTATAGTGACAAAGAAATCTACTTCATCCTCAACCTCAACTAGATCATCCCCTCAGCGAAAAAAAGCAGAC
>CAYWRR010000271.1:0-3308 GCA_964460425.1 uncultured Nitrososphaera sp. | reverse complement strand
ATGAGGGTTAATTTAGTATAGAATAATAATAAAAAAATAACAATTGCTGTATCGGGGAGTCAGCCTGCTATATTGCGTCTGGTCTCTATGTGTATGTGTGTATGATATCCCCATATACCTTGGGCATCAAATGCATAATAGTGATAGTTCCGAACCTACAACAAAACTCGCCAGCTAATCCCAACTGAGACCAGCTGGCGAGGATGCGATCACGTGAGCCTCTGAGACCTTAAGGCTCACGTACTTATTCAATACTATCTTAATATGTTAAGATTTTAGAGAATTTTTATTCGTATTAGACTTTGTTCTATAGTACTAGAAAATGTTTAAGGAAAGTGAATACCTATAGATAGCGAGCACACTCATTCATGAATTTCGGCTTTAGACTTGTCAAATTTCCCAGTATTATAAATATGGCTAGTTATTCAAATGTTACTATAAAATAGAAACGTATTTAAGCATAACTAACAGCCTAGAACATTGACCTGCAGTTCTGGCAAGTCAGCCTATCGAGTTAAAAGTGCCTGTTCTAGTGGCCAGTAACGTGGCACTTCTTTGCCGTATAGATCATGATTTTTTGGCAGGAAATATACACAGTTTACAAAGGATCAACGGTGTTACATTCGATACCTACTTGACAAGAAACTAAAGGAGTTTTTGCTTGTACTGACTTAGTATTATCACAAGATAAAGGTGTATTTCTTACGGTCGCCGCGGCAGAACATAGTAATACCCTAATAGCTCAGCCCGCCGGAGCGAAGGTTGTCGTCGTTGAGAATAATAAAAATGAAGAAGCCCTAGCCGAGCTTCGATCTCGGGACCTAAGGTCTCCGCCCCACAATTTGCAGGTTTACGAAACCTTCGCTCTACCAGGCTGAGCTACTAGGGCAAAACAGATGCAACTTCAGCTCCTCACTATTTAATGATTCACACTAAAATAAATAAAAGACTGAGAATAGCTTTTTGGTGTGAAAATATCGATCTCAGGAGTCAGAGGCGTCTACGGACAAGATCTCAACCTTCACGAGGTGAACAGGTTTGCAGGCAAGTTTGCATATCTAATCAAGTCTGGCAAGTGCGTAGTTGCACGGGATACTCGTCCATCCAGTACAATTATTGCTCAAATCGTGATTGCAAGCCTGATGGCTGCGGGTATTGATGTTCATAACCTCGGTATTGCGCCCACTCCTGCAGCATTTAGAGAAGCGCGGAGGTATGGTGCTGGTATTATAGTGACAGCGTCGCACAACCCTTTAGAGTGGAATGGGCTCAAGTTCATAATTAATGGTAGAGGCTTGTTTGAGCATGAGTTGGAGGGAATGCTCAAGATGACAAGCGATGATCATCATCAGGGCAAGTTTGGAAATGAGTTTCAAATTTCCTCAAACTATTATCCTGATATAGTTGCAGAGATGGCAAAGAGGAGTGATACTAGGGCCGTTAAAGTGGGAATTGATACAGCTGGAGGTGCGGCATGCGGTTATGCAGAGTATCTGTTCAAGAAGCTGGGACTCAAGTATTACAGTATCAATGGCATTGCAGGAATATCCTCAAGGGGCCCGGATCCCACTGTAGATGAACTAGCAGACCTGCGCGCACTTGTAAATGCAAACAAACTAGACCATGGTTTTGGGCTTGACCTAGATGCTGACAGGTTAGTAGTTGTCAACAGCAAAGGCAAAAAATTGAGCCCAGACACAACGCTGCTGCTCTGTATCGCAAGGGCATTGGAGATAGGTCTGAAAAAGTTTGTTACAAGCATCGATACTAGTGTTGCGATAGAGAAGTACATCCATAGGAGTAAAGGCAAAATTGTTGCATACTCCAAAGTAGGTGAAGCAAATGTCGTCAGCAAGATGCTAGATGTTAACGCAGAGGCAGGTGGCGAGGGCAGCAGCGCCGGGTTTATCATGCCTAAGATTAACATGTGCCGCGATGGTCTCTTGGCTGCAGCAACGATCTCCACGCTTGATAAGAAGACTGTAGATGAATGCCTAAAGTTTGCATCACAATTTGTACAAATACGATCGAAGATAGTGGTGGCTAATTCTTTACTCCACAAAACAGTGATCGAAAAGCTGCCTGATGTCTTCAAGAGTGATTCGTACTCGATATTGACAGAAGACGGCGTCAAGGCACTAATAGATGAAGACTCATGGGTACTGATCAGGCCATCAAACACCGAACATGTGATCAGGATATCTGCCGAATCCAGAGGGGAAAAGGCACAGGCCATTTACAAGAAGGCAATTGAAAAGGTTTATACAGTGTATGACCAAGTTAGATGAAAAACAGATCATCCGGATCTTTGCGAACAAGTTGGGTATAAGCAACCTTGACGACGTGGCATTGTTAGACAAGGGAATTGTTATGAAAAGCGATATGCTGGTTGCAAGTACCGATGTTCCTAGGGGCATGGAAGCCTGGCAGGCTGCACGAAAGAGCATTGTATCATGCATAAGCGATCTTGCTGCCAAGGGTGTCAGACCACATGCAGCAGTAATTTCACTTGGCATACCAAATAGCTGCTCCATGCAGCAGTCATATATTGAAGGGCTTGCTGAGGGCTTTGCTATTGCCTCAAAGGAATTTGGAGTCAAAATAGTGGGTGGGGATACAAATGAAGCTGGTGAGCTTATTATTGACTGCACCATGATTGGCTTTTCCAGATTCAAAGTTCCAACAAGAAGTGGAGCGAAGTCAGGAGATTATGTAATCGTATCTGGGCCTTTTGGATTTGCTCCTGCCGGCCTGGCGATCCTGCTGCAAAAAAAAACAATTACAGTCAGCAGCCGAATATTCAGAAAGCACGCGGTGAAGTCAGTGCTCAAGCCATACCCAAGGCAGAGCTTTGGGTTGGCGCTTGCAAGATATTTCTCATCGTCAATTGATTCAAGTGATGGACTTGCAGTATCCCTATATGAACTGGCAAGCCAAAGTGAGGGGGTTGACATCATAATTCATAGCATACCAGCTGGGGAAGGATTGGACAAGTTCGCACAGGAAAACAACCTTGACAAGCACGAGTTGGTATTTCAAGGTGGTGAAGAGTATGAGATTGTTGCAACGATTTCGCATACAAAAATAAGGCAAGTAGAGGCTTCAGCAAGGAAAGCAGGGGTTGATCTGCATGTTATAGGCAGAGTGCAAAAGGGCTCAGGCAATGTCTTTGTTAGAAATAGGCTTCTTGAGAACAGGGGCTATGTGCATTTCCACAAGTGATAAAGTTTTTAACTCTCTATAGAAGCAAGTTCAAGTGCATGTCTGAAACAACAACAGGCGACATTATCCAAACAAAGTGGGGGGTG
>CAYWRR010000270.1:0-3308 GCA_964460425.1 uncultured Nitrososphaera sp. | reverse complement strand
GTTACAAATGGCAAGGATGCTACTGATCCTGATATGGGAAAGCTTTTTGATACGAGCATAATTAATTCAGGGGAGTCTGCTCAAATTGTAACTGCGGATTTGGAACCAGGACAATATCCATATTTCTGCGCAGTACATCCATACATGGTAGGAACTTTGGAAGTGCAATAGAATTTGTACGGTGGATGAGTTCTAGGTCACACGATCTAGGTCGTTTCCCCAGAATAACCCAACTAAAATGGCTTGAGACGTATGCTTATATTGTCTATAGGTAAATACAGGTACCAGAGGGAACTGAGATTGACATTTCTAGAATGTAAAGATCTGCATGCGAGCATCGAGGGCAAGGAAATACTCACCGGTCTCAGCCTGACAGTTGATAAGGGGCAGGTCCATGCCCTCATGGGACCTAACGGTTCAGGCAAGAGTACTTTCGCAAATGTATTATTAGGTCATCCTAAATACTCGGTCACATCTGGTGATATACTCGTCAAAGGAGAAAGCATTATTAACATGTCTCCCGATGAGAGGGCGAAAAAAGGCTTATTTTTGGGTTTTCAGTATCCACTAGAGATTACGGGAGTTGGCTATAGTCACTTTTTGAGAAATGCGTATAATACCTTGAACAAAACATTAGGCGAAGAACAAAAGAATAGAGAGGTATTCCTTACAGTGAGAGAATTTCATGAGTACGTGAAGAGAAATTTAGACAGTGTTGGACTTGATCCGACGTTTCTAAGTAGATACCTAAACGAGGGATTTTCTGGAGGTGAGAAAAAGAGATCAGAAGTAATGCAGATGCTCGTGTTAAAGCCAAATCTTGCAGTTCTAGATGAACCTGATTCTGGTCTTGATATTGATGCCGTCAAGTCAGTGGCCGAGGCGATTAACAAACTGATTGAAACAGGTGCTGGTGTAGTTGTAATTACCCATTATGCTCGTATATTGAGATATCTTCCAAGGTTAGACTATGTCCACGTCATAGCAAGGGGTAAAATCATCAAGTCTGGTGGTAAGGATTTGTCAGAAGAGCTCGAAACAAAAGGATACGGCTGGCTAGGGTTGGAAGACAAGTAGTGCGTACTTCCTTTTTATTCCTTAGTATTTTTACATTATTGAGGTTTTTCTCGGAAAGTTATGACAGCCCCGATCATACCGTCAGTTTGTTTACTAGGCTAGACTAGACTAGAAAACTGTTGTTATAAAGTTCCGAGACATGCGATAATTCACTTTCCGTCAGATATTTGCCATCTGACATTTGTGCAAACAACTCAACCTCTTTAGCATCTATTACGGTCGGTAAAACAGCTGATACTTCCTTCTGCGATAGAATAAATTTAATGGCAAGCTCGGTTATGCTCCAGCCAGTAGAGTCAGATAGGGGCTTCAATTTTTTCACGTTTTGTAATGCATGGATGATCCAGTCTCTTCTTCTTGTGCTCCTATGATCATTCTTGTCGAATATGGTTTTTTCGTTTACTTTGCCTGTCAATACACCTGATGCGTCTGGAACGCGTACAAGCAGCCCTACTTCATTTTGTCTTGCCAAGTCAAAGAAAGTTCTGCCTGGGTCTTGTTCCAAAATATTATAAACTGTCTGAAGACATGTTATGTTTCTCTTTTGCATGGCTACGAGTCCCTCTTCTTTCCAACCGATGGCAGGACCTAACGCAACTCCATGACTTCGGATCTTGCCGGCTCTTACTAGACTGTCCAGTGATACAAATAGTTGATCGTCCTGTACAGCATTCATCTTTGGGTTGTGTAGACTATATACGTCCAAACAGTTAACATGTAGCCTATTCATGCTCTGCTGCAAGGCATATTGTAAGAATTCAGGATTGTGCTTTTGTGGTAACTCATTGTGCCCTACTTGCTCGGCACCATACATGTCGTATCCCCATTTGGTGGAATATATAATTTCGTTATCGTGCATATCCTTGAAGGCTTGAGCAAGCAACCTTTCGCTCTTTCCTTTTCCGTAAACGTCTGCTGTTTCGTAAAAATTAATCCCTAAGTCATAGGCCCTTTTTAGCATCCTAACTGCTTCGTCATCATCAATTTTTTTACTCCACCAGTCCATACCAATAGTCCAAGCTCCGAATCCTATTTCACTTACAACTATTCCGCTCTTACCTAGCCTCCTATATTTCATATTACTCGTTCAGGATCTCCTCAATTTCAGCTGTAATCTTCTCAAATTTTGAATCCTCTAACACTGGACGCTCATAGTAACGAATATTGTTAGAGTATTTCTTATGACTACGGTGATGCTCTGGATAGAGTCGATTTCTTTCCTGAGTCTGATCCATTGATTGAAGAGGAAGGGATTCTATGGGAATCCATGACTTGCAACCGTGCCATTCTGATTTAACATCAACTTCAATGGGAGTAGCTAGCTTGTAAACCCTAAGCAATACTATGTTCATTGGTTTCTTCGGATTGTAATTCATCCTAACCTTAACGTAATTATCGTTCCAAATATGGTATTTATCAAGGTCTGGCGATAGTGCGCCGCCAGTAATCTGTTTCACCATTACGGCACGAGCGAACGAAGTGATTTTATTTTTCAAGTCAGAAGGCCGTTCACGCATTACCGTTTCAAATTTCTCGACGTAGTCGGGTTGTATAGATTCCCTTGACTGGTGTTCAAAAGTAGGATAAAGCAAAAACGGATTGTGTTTTACTTCAAAGCCTCGTCTGTACTCCTTGATTCCTCCCTTTCTCAGCAGTAATACCTGTCTACCTTCTTCAAGAGCCCTGCAAACCACTGCCCACTCTTTGAGCGCTGGCGTTACTTCAGCTGAGTTCATAGGATTCAGATCTCGAACTGAGTCGGAAACGAGTTCTGACTCTCCTATTAGCGAGTTGTGGTCTAGGGTTGAACTTGGTTTGGCGGTAGTTCTTTGAGATGTCACTTTACTTAAGGCGATTTGGATCCTATCATCGTCATGAGTTTGACTATCCAAGACTCTTGATAAATTCCTCCACACCACCCTTATAAATGCAAACTATCATTGGCGTATCTTTTACTACATACCTGCTAACACGAGTTTCACGTAACTGAACTATAAGGTCCTGGAAGACCATCAGATCATCTGTTTCAAAGGCTAGCATGAAATCCTGATCTCCAATGCCAAACGAATAAGATGTATTTAGTCTAACCTGAGGAAACTTTTTTCCAATTGTTATATGCTCATCCATCATTTTCATTCTGTCTTCAAAAGGTAGCAAGTACCATTCCCTTGATTTTATGAAAGGATAGACGATAGCATACTTCATCGGTTGATTTTCCTTCATGTTGTCAT
>CAYWRR010000269.1:0-3326 GCA_964460425.1 uncultured Nitrososphaera sp. | reverse complement strand
TCGAAATGTATACGCAGATATTTCAGGCCTAATTATTGGTAACTTTACACCATCTGCTGAAATACATTATATGAGTAAAATAAAGGAACTATTGACTTACGTAGTTGAGCCGCATAGCCTATTATACGGAAGCGATTGGCCTATTTCCAGTATAAGTTCTTATCTTAATTTCATTCAAAAACTTGAACTTAATCAAGAGTCACTTGAGCTTTTAATGTTCAAGAATGCAAAAAGTGTTTTTGGGTTATGATAATAATTCTCGGGTTTGTATATCATTCAACTACCTTCTTCACTAATTCAATTAATTGTGTTGGCTAGATAAGTTAGGTGATGGAAATGCACTAATCAATAAGGCTAAAACGACATTTTATCTCTTTCTTCTATTGCTAGAGTTGTGACTTCTCTATGTAACCATGGCTGAATCCCTCAAAAAGAAATGATAATAGAGTAGGTCTATCGAGATTTGGATAAGAAGAATTCATTTAGATCCAAAAGCAAGATTTAGGCTATTATTGTAGACATAGCATGTATGTCTAGAGAAATTGCAGAGAGGAATCTTCCAATTTGGAGTGCGTCTTCACTTCATTGACGTTCTGAAAAATAATTCATGCAGGCTCAGAGCGGCTACGACATAAGCTGCCTCATACATATCGGCTCTGTTAACTTAAGGACTCTATTACCAATCTTTATTGTCAAAATAGCAAAAAATTCAGTCATATTATCAGCGTATATACTTTATTGATATAGAACTCATCTGGAAACTATTTGACTTGACACTTGGGCCCATCTCACCACCCAGCTTTTAGCTACGACATTCAGTTACAATTTCATATCAACCAACTTTTCTTATCTATGATATACAATGAAAGTTCCAACCATTATGGTAGTAGTGGCGTCTTTGTTGACGGCCGCAACTCTGTCTGTAGTTCCTGTAAGTGTAGATGCGTCAACTGCGCACACTAGAAGTGAGCTTCGTATAACAGAAGAGACAACCTAAGAAGAGACAAAGTTTTCAGATGAACATTCTGGAGTAGCACCAATTCGTCAGTCCAATAGCCACATCCAAGATTTTACAGAGGCTGATGGCCTTGCAGCCGAAATTGAAATTGATTTGAATGTCGGAGGCCAGTCAATACAGAAAGATACAACGTCAGGAGCGGCACGTCAGGACTCGATTCAGGCTGGGGAGTTGAGTAACTATATCGGCTAATAATAATAACCCATAGAAAATAGATAGACAGACAACAAACAAACGAACAATCAACCTATTTTTTATTCATTCATTCAGAATATTTTCTAACCATAGGAGATAAAATGAAACCACCCAAACCAACCATAAAAATGATGAAAATATGTACAAAAAAAATTTCATGGGATTTGGAGAAAAAATGTGTAAACAAAATGTATGTAGGTCGAAAATACGGTTGGTTTGGTTGGCAGCTTTCTCTATTTTTATCACTAGCGATATTGTTATTGCTGTTTGTATCTCCTCTCTGTATCTCCTCTTTTTTCAAAGAAAAACTTCCTTCAAAAACCCTATTATCCCCCCATTACGTTATGGAAGCAATATGAAGTTTGCCTCCACATTATCTCCTCTATAATCGTGCAGTTCCATGAGCTGACAGACAGGCAGTGGCAGCTAATCAGGCCATCCCTTCAGAGTCCAGCTTATACCGGCAGACCACGAGCCAATGACAGAGGATGACTGTCAACGGCATACTCTACGTCCTGATGTCAGGCTGCAGATGGATGGATATTTGCCATCCAAGTATGGCTCTCACAAAACAGTCTGGGAGCGTCATAAGAAGAGTGGAGTGAAATAGGTGTCTGGAAAGAAATTATGAATTCTCTGGTTTCCTATAGCTATCAGAAAGGATTGATAAATGAAGACGATCTCTCAATAGATAGCAGTACAGTACCAGCAAAGAAAGGGGGGCAGCAGAAGATAGGATATGATGGTTACAAAAAGAAGACTAAAGGAAGCAAAGTACATACTGTAGCAACAACACTCACCTCATTACCAGTCTCAATAGACCTTGGACCAGGTAACGAACACGAAAGCAGGAGGCTGTTTCCTCTACTAAAGAACATCAAAATCAGAGGACCAGAAGACCAAGGAACAACAGATCAAAGTGGGTTTACGCTGATAACAAGTATCATACTCTCTGTTGGTGATGATGTACCTTGCAGGAGGGGCATTGCAGCTCACATCAAAGAACGAGTAAATAGTAGGAGGAGACAGGGTAGACTACATTTCTTTAACTATGAAATGTATACTAAGATTAGAAGTTGCATCGAAAGATTCTTTGCTTGGATGAAAAGTTTTCGCGGATTCAGACTCGGTATGATAGACCGGTGTCAACGTATCTGGGTTTTTGCAGCTAGGCTGCATCTTGATATTGATGAGGAAGGTTTCCAGATGAGTTCAATAACTCGTACATTTTTTGTTGGGCTGAATCTCGATCGATTATTCTTCCATCAACTTTGCTTGACGTAAATGTCGGCTGCTTATGTGACTCTGATTACTTCTTTTTCTTTCGTTTATCTATCCGTTAGAGATATTTTATATCACTTTTTGGGTCCTTTCAGCGTTACGCAAGATTAATTATCATCTTATCCAATGCATTTAGGTAGGACCTGCGTTTTGCTCATCTCATGAGCCAAGCCCACCACGGAGCTGCAAAAGGCACATCACCATGCATTTTTACTCTGGCATCTGAGTTGTTCTTTCTCAATTGTGCTTGAAACAAGTCTACCATCTTAATTGTGGCAGATTTTTTATTATTTTGAGATGATATTTCTCCATACGGCAGGACAATTTGAAAGACCTTTTGTAAGAACTCTGGCGTTACAAAAACATCATAGAACCACCATCCAGCTGCCATTTCTGCTCGTTCGCTGAACCGATAGGCGTTTTCAGAATGGGTTCTTTTCTCAAGCTGGATTAGTACCAACCTGAGAGCATCTAAGTCCTTTTCAAAATCCCGTGAAGCAATACTGAGAAAAGGTATCATTTTGTTCCGTTCTACACGAGTTTCCATATTATTTATGGTGTCTTTAATGATATTTAATGGAGACGCACAATATAGATAGTCTGGTGAACTACAGAATGAGGACATTGCTAGAGAGGGTAAAAGAAGACAGAGTATAGGAATAGAAAGGATTTCTTAAGTGGGGTCTTCTTATAAATGCCGGGGTCATTTACAAGCAAAAGGGTAGATGATCATAGAGAAAAAGAGAACAATAACTGATACAAGTAGTCCAGAGTCACAATATTTTTATAGATACGATCAGCTTTCTGCAACCCTTGTCATCTAGTGAATGCT
>CAYWRR010000268.1:2124-3331 GCA_964460425.1 uncultured Nitrososphaera sp. | reverse complement strand
CAATCAATCCATTTACAGGTAAGTTGTATGCATTAGGAACGGATATACAATCTGAAATATCAAATCTGTATGTTTTAAATGTGTAGTAATGACAAAGGCGAGTTATATTAGAAGATTTGCAGCTCTTAAATCATGTTGTCATTTAACTAATTAATGTGTGGTAGTCTAATTTGATTTATCAGATCTGAGGCTGACTTGGAGATTCTTATTTCACAAGAAAAAGATGAAGCTTAATGAGCCATGACTATACAACGTATACGTTATTACCTGATGTTGCTATGGTGGATTGTTAAAACTCTCCGGGTAGTAGGTCCAAACATCGCTCCATTATCTACAGATATACTATAGAGGGGTGAGCTACTCCCCAATGGACTAGATCCTGAATGGTTTTCTATCTGCATTGAACAATTTACTCCTTAATGGACTAGATCCCCACACAACGTATACATTGAATACCTGTAGTAAAGGGGGTTCAACGATTAGTACCTACCTTGTGCCACATTTAAAACAATCGTCAAGGGAGTAAAATACAGAGGATAGAAACGACTGTTAATTACCTTAGAGCAGTTCTTTTTCAAAATAATTGGTCTAATATGCCAAAAGAAATAGATTTGTGTAGCCCGTGTTATACTTTATACTTATCTATGGCGGGAAAAGCACTTACATCATTTATCTTAAATATCTCTCTCTCAGGCATTGGCATATTAATTTTCTGCATAGCTGGACGTACTCTATTATTTAGAAAATTGTTTAGATGCTCTTCTGATTCCCAGATATCAGCTACGCAAAAGTTGCCTGAGTCATCAAACGCAGCCGCGTGAAGAGCTTCTCCTTCTGGATGTTGATGTTCCCAGTCAACATCTTTTCTTAATGTTTCATACATTTGTTTTGTTACCGCATTTGTTTTGAAAATAGCCAAAATGGCCATTGTATCACTTACTCTAATTAACTTCTATTATTTAAGAGATTCAATACAGCATGGTGGCTAGAAGCCGTAGCCTTTAATGCCACCACCAACAATGACCTCGTAACCAGCAATTCATTATCTTTGCCAATGTCTACCATCGTGTCAAAATGGGAACCTGTCATGGTTTCAAACTCAAGTACATTGGAGAAGCAACTGGGGCTCGATTGAATTTTCATTCGAAGCCAAAGCGAAATCAGGTCATTATCTTGCAAGAGTTGGTCTAATATTGCTAGTTCACTT
>CAYWRR010000268.1:0-2024 GCA_964460425.1 uncultured Nitrososphaera sp. | reverse complement strand
TCCAGCAAATGGAACGCTACTAACTCAATATTGGCTCCGATACAATAACAGGAATCTGTCATAACCCTAGAGAATCATTTGGATGAAACGGCTACGATTCCGACTAATTCTTATTTACCAATCCACGTAACTAATATGCTCATGTTCGTAACCATTGTAATACTAATCTTCCTTCCATTCATGTTCTCTCTAGGGATTTCCCAGATGGTACAATACCTAACTTACAGTAATCCTGACTACAACATGACGATTGGTTAGCCCTGTTTAATCAGACGAATTGCCTGTATCAGTACTAGGATCAGTAGTTGTTGTAATATCGTTAACTATTGCAGGCTCAACTAATTTAGCATATACTTCATATCCGGCAATGAATGGTTCCCCAGATAGGTTAGTAGAGCAACACCAGAGCGTAACTCCATGCGCGACAAAAGGAATAGATGCAGAGAAGAATGGTGGTGATATTCCGTAGTCAGGAACTATTGATGTTATGATGTGCATGGCTGTCTGATTATCAAGATTATGCTGCCCGGGTATATTCCTTATCCAATGCGATAATTCTCCGTACTTTTGGAGGTCAATTTGTGATAGTGTGGCATTATCCACAGGAAGTCTCTGCACTAAACCTACCTCCACTGGTCTACTCGCACTAAAAGTCAAAGTTCCTGTGTACGCCTTACCATCCGGTCGATGTGGCAGAATTACTGCAATCTGACCAGTTTCATTCTGTCTTGCCTGGGAAGAGGTGATTATTCCTTGTTGCAGGAATTCTTGTGCAGTCATATTACTGGAGATGTTACTATCGTTCTGAGGATTAGTATCAGGGAAGGGGGAAGAAGGGATCTGCTGTTGGGCAAATACTTGTGTCTTATTATTATCTACTATGCCGACAGTAGAAAGTAGTGCCATTAATATTACTGCCTGAATTATGAAAGTAACGAATAATCTTGTACTACGCAACGCCACTAGTAAAGAGATGTAAAATATAAGCCTTTATGATGTATGCAGAATCTTCTTGTTGAATCGCTAGAGTGATGGAACCTTCCAATGAATGTGGATCTAATCGATTTTCCAGAGCTGAAATTAAAGACATTGTCTATATTACACGTGATGAACAGTTTACTCATATGTATGAAAATGCAGACTTTTCACCAGAAACAATCAAACATTCAATTAGAGATGGAGAAATTAAGGCAAACCGAGAGATAAAATAACGGGAATGACATTCGATAAGTAGTTGAGTCCAAAAATCCTGTCAAATTTGGTTCTCATCCTCCAATTGGATTGGACTCATTGAGAGTTGATGGCTTTATTGATAAACTTAATACCTATGACACATAGTATGAACATGTATGTATGCCTTGAAAGCTGGAAATAAAATTACTAATGTAGTTTTGGTTTTTGGGACTGCAATGTTAACCTCCGTAACTGCGATAAATGACGCCTTAGCACTCACTAACACTAGTACATTAGCTGGTATCTATTGTGCAGTTGAACTAGGAAACCCGTTTTACGTTGAACATTACCAAGAAACAGAAGAAAGAGAGGATTAAACACCAATCAAGAATTTCAGACGCAGACTTAATATAATAAGCGGTTTTGACTAGAACTTTAATGATTGCTTCTAGTATATTATCCTTGCAATGAATCCAAATACAACGCTAGCAATCCTAGCCATTTTTGCGGCAATAAGTCTTGGAATAGTAGCCACCTACGTAATCATACCAACAGATGCATATGGAGTGATAATTGGGAAAGGTGTAGGAACCAGTCCGGGATATTCAGGGGTAATCATCGAGAGAGGTATAGGAACCAGCCCGTAATAGGAATTCAATTACTGAATGCAGCTGAACTAGATAGATACAAGGACAAGATCTATCAAGGATAGAAGAGCTGATCTAATCTGCTCTGCCTCCTCCTTCTTTTTTCTCCGTACATTTTCTTTACACCATGAATACATCTTAAAAACATGTTTTATCACTTAAGCTTACGGGTCAGCCTTCGATAATGTACTTCCTTTAAATGTA
>CAYWRR010000267.1:1692-3333 GCA_964460425.1 uncultured Nitrososphaera sp. | reverse complement strand
AAAATAAACTACAAACAATGTCTCATATAATTTTATGACGAAAAACAGCGAGCTCAGGTGTTTGGACTAAGTTATGGTGATAAACTCCCATTTTTCAACTACTTTTTTTAACTATTGCTAGGAAAAATAATACTAAGATAGCAAGAGTCATTGAAGATAAAACAATATCAGTGAATGGAGTTTCTTCTAGCACACTAAATGTCTCTTCTAAAGACTCTAACAATAACTGAACTGCAAAAAGAGAAAATGCAATTGCAGCGTATATTATTCTTTTCAAGCCTGTTTTCCTGTATGCTGAAATTGATAATGCTACTAACAAAAGGGAAAAAATTCCAGTAGCTGCAAGTACTGCAGTTTCTATGTTATCAAACAGGTCGCCGTCCTCAAACAGGTTTGTTTGTAAAATCATTCCTGAAATTATGATCACTACTAATGATAACGATATTGTTTCTAGTCCAGTTGCTATAACCAAATCTACTTACTGTCACTACTCCTGCTAGATAATGACAGAAAAATTTCAGCTAGTCTGTCGCTCCACCTGTCCCAGACACTAGGATAGTAATTTCGCATAAGTGTCATAATATATTTAGAAGAAACCTTCCTTTCACGAAGTTGATATCTCTTGTATTTTCCTTCCTTGATTTCGTAGATTAACCCCAATTCAATCAAACGTCTAAGATGAAAACTAACAGAAGCAGACGATATTCGAATACTGTTGACAATGTCTGTCTGAGTAGGTGTCTGCTGTTCTATTATCAACATAAGAATGTGTCTAGTTGTCTCTTGACTTAAAATTCGCAGGATATCTTTTTCATTATTCTGGAAGATTCCAATGGGGAAATAATGTTTGTAGAGACTACTTCTGCTAGATGTTACTCTTCCCATTTTCTCTAGTCTGTTTAGGTGATACTGCGCCGTTCCCATCGAAATATGGACCCCACCTTTAATTTTACGTAGGTGGCAGCCTGGATTTTGCTGAATGAATTGCAATATTCTATCTGCGGTCTCTCCAATCTCGCCATCCACGCCCACCACAATCTATGTACCCACCACAAATAATCTTATATAGTTAATACAATAGGTATAGCAAGAACGTCGACTAGGACGCAACTATCCTAGTTTAGTTTCATTTTTTGGCTATAAAACTCTTATGGTACAAGTGTCTAATTGATTTGGAACGGTCAGTCGTGAATATTTGAATACAGTTAGAGGCTTGTATCAAATATCTTATTAATCCCAGCTACTTGAAACAGACTGCAATGATACAAACAAAGTCCCTTTTTCTATCTGGTGTAGTAGTGGTAGCAATCATAGTGGGCACAGTAACAGCTCTATCCATTGGTATCGCTCCGAATGCAGTTGCTCAACAAAACCAAACAACCGCTGATCCTGAACAGATAAAGAACTATCTAACACAAGCTATCCAGGCAATGGATAGCGGTAACATGACAATGGCCGCAGAGCAGATAGGTCTTGCTGAAGAACAGCTTGAAGGTATGACAGGCACAGAGGTCGAATATGAAGATGAAGGTACTGAGGTCGAAGATGAAGATGAAGGCGAGGAAGAAGAAGGAGAAGTAGAAGATGAAACCGAAGAGCCAGGAGATGTAGACACACAATAACGTTGCCAAGCTCCAGAAC
>CAYWRR010000267.1:0-1592 GCA_964460425.1 uncultured Nitrososphaera sp. | reverse complement strand
AGTGGACAGGATCAACAAGAAGGATTTCAAGATACATTTAATCTAGAAGAATGTAATTTCGCGTCTAGCGGATCTAATACCTATTTCATCTTAGAGCCAGGACATCAACTCGTTCTGAAGGCAGAGGAAGGCGATGAGGTAATTGATCTGGTCATAACCGTGTTAAACGAGACAAGAGTTGTTGACGGAATAGAGACTAGGGTTGTAGAAGAAAGAGAGAGTGAAGATGGAGAGCTGGTCGAGGTATCTAGGAATTTTTTTGCAGTTTGTCAACCATCTAATGATATCTTCTACTTTGGAGAGGAAGTCGATGACTATGAAGATGGTGAGATAGTAAGTCATGAGGGAGCTTGGTTGGCTGGAGAGGATGATGGCAGAGCTGGATTGTTTATGCCTGGAGATATTAAAGTTGGCATGAAGTATTATCAGGAATTTGCACCAGGAATAGCTGAAGATAGAGCTGAAATTTTGAGTGTGAATGATACGCTGGCTGTACCAGCTGGAAACTTCACTGGTGTATTAAAGGTTGAGGAAACTAATCCACTTGAGCCAGATGAGAGAGAAGACAACTTCTACGCACCTGGGATAGGAACAATTCAAGACGAAACAGAAAAACTCGTTGAATACACACTGCCTTAATGGTTCGGGCTATCCACGCCACTGTCATACATATTTTTTCCCTATCAACAACAACAATTCATTCATCCGCAGATGGTTAAGAAGTTTTTTACTCGATGTTACCTGATGGTCTTCTTAAGTTATATTGAGGAACTAGCTAAATGTCAGCTATGATCGTAGATTTAGTCTGAATTTATCCCCCTATGTGTATGAGCAGATGTGTTCGGGCGAATGACTAGTAATGTAGTCGGGAATTCTCATAAAATTCTCTATCATCAATACGAAATAAGACATGAGCTAACTTATTTCCTTCAATCAGACCAGTGATTGTCCTAGTAGATGCGGATCATAAATAGATTGAAACATGGACTAGAAACAGAAAACGGGAGATGAGATTTGGGAGAATCTTAATATAATCTTGATCTAATTAATATTAAATCCTGTGGCACTCAATCCTACGATAAGAGTTAGGGCTGCGATAAAAAAAGACATCGTTAGCTTAGATAGACACCTCAGCATAAAATCTGCAATAAAGCTGATGGTTCGTAAGAATATAGGGTCCGTGGTAGTTACCCAAGACAATATGCCGGTGGGTATAGTGACCGAAAGAGACATACTGAAATCTATAGCATACAGAAAAACAAGGCCAGATACAAGAGTAGAAGAAATAATGAGTAAACCACTTGTATCAATACAATGGGACGCAACACTAGCAGAAGCAGCAGAAATCATGATTAAGAAGAATATTCGTAGGCTTTTGGTCAAACAGAATGAGAAATATGTCGGAATAATAACGCAGCGTGACCTACAAACATTGATGACAGATACAGTTAGATCATTGCTTGTTATGTAATTCCAAAAAGTAGTAGTAGTCTTGCTAATATCTGTTAGTGGGACCCATGGCTTTTACGATCTACACTAAATGATCTATAGTGCGGTACTTCTTTTGCTTTCGAATGGTTCTTGTAGAGGAG
>CAYWRR010000266.1:0-3367 GCA_964460425.1 uncultured Nitrososphaera sp. | reverse complement strand
ATATGAGACAATTGCACTGTCTGACACTTCCTTGACCCCCTTGGTGTGTAGAGCTAGGTGCGTCTTGCCGGAACCAACATCTTGAATCATAGTAACAAGTCTAAAGTCCTTGTCTATGGCAGTCCCAACACCTATCTTAGAACGAAGGTCTGAAATGCAGGCCACCATGGCAGCCTTGGCTTCTTTGTGTCTCTTGCCGCCCAAAACCAAGGCGTCACTAGGCGTAGGAGTAGGGCTGCTAGGATAGGGATTGCGGTCTAGCCCATAGGGATACAACTGTCAGATACACCTCACAAACCCATGCAATAACCCTCTAACCATCACGCCTTCCCGACCACCGGTAGAAAGCTCATACTTATCTTGATAGTTACTAGTCAACTCGCCTACAAGCCGATAGAACTCGTCTGAAGAAATATTGCAGCTGTCGCAGATCTTGTTGCGTATGTTAGCTAACTCAATCCATCCTATAGAGGATCCTGAGTTGGCCAATGCAATATCAAATTCTTCTTTAAAATCATGAACGCTCATCGTCCTCATTTGTACCGCGGTTATAGGAACATCACGCGTGAGCACCTGTTGTGTCAGCCATGACTGCTGGTCGTTCTTCATTTCCAGTACAACACTTGCAAGGTTTGAAACATTGTTTGCAAGTGTTTCTACAGCGCGCGCCAGATCTTTACTTGAGCTGCTGACAGACTCATTAACCGATTTGATCATCTCATGAGTTAGCTTGAACCTAGGGTCTGAGTTGAGGAGGCTCTGGATATAGTGACTTTTGTGGAAGCAAAAGTATGCATTCGCTCGCTTGTCAACTAAAACATCGCCCTTGCTTATAAGATTCTCTAACAGAGTATCAATGTCTCCGAATTCTCTTCGCAGATCGGTCTTCTTTATTCCGGCCGAGCCAAAAGAGAGGATTCTGTTGACAAGTTTTTCGTCTACAGACATGAGGTAGAAGCTCCAAATTGTAATATAAATCCCAATGTAACGGTTAGAAGCAAATTTAGTAAAGAGATCTACACACAACGCAGTAATCGAAAGGATTAATACTAGCTTAAGTGCCTCCCTCACGGGATGATGATAATTCTATCTGCATTATGATGAAAGCACTAGGGTATCTGACCTTAAACAGTCTTGTACTGGATTGTTGCTGTTGCTCTTGTTTTGATCTTTCTCAGGGCTGCAAATATGGCTATTATGGCAGTTACCCACAAGCCTGCTAGCATAATATTGCTTAGAGTGATGTATGTATATGGGATTACCTCTAGAAGGTTTGTCCTGATACTTCCAGCTGACATATGCATGTCTATTATTGCCATATTGTAGCTGTAGCTGAGGGGATCCATGGCTGAGGCGATATTTGCTCGAACAACTATGCTATCAAGATTGGCTTGTATAAGCTCAAAGTCTGTCTTAGAGGTCGGAAAGAGCCAGACAGGGTTCCCATCTGCAGGTATCAATTCTTGCGTCAGCTTGATGTATTCTGCTAGCTGCTCTGGCGTCTGGGCAGTCTCCGCACGTGCAATAAACCCGATAGCCTTGTCAAGGAGGTACATTGTGTTCTGATACCCAAAATATGCAACACTTGCACCCATCGTCAGAAACGCAAGCATCCCCACAAGCACAAGCTTTTGGTTCAAGGTTCTTGTGGTTATCCTGCCAACACTGCTGCCCGTAGCCTTTGTGGCAGCAGTCATAGTAGATGATCCAGTACCACCAGTATGTCCGCCTGCGGTTATGGTACGCTCATGATCTTGGCCAGCAGTTTGCTTTTTATTCCTAAACGAGGAGTGCACAATGCTCTGATATGCGACATAAATGAACCCAATTGTTGGAATTGCTATCATGGGAGAATACAGGGAATTTCCAGTGAATATTGAAATGAAAAATGCCATACATCCATAAATCGCGAAGAACATTTCCAAAAGTGTAGTCTTAGTGAAGGGCAGCACGTACTCTTTATTTTTCCAGTTGTCATTCTTGTTGACAACTCCAAATTTGGGAGTACGTAAGAACTCATTCTTCCTGCCAAAAACTGCATCAAATATTGCGACAGTGTTGTTGACTGATAATCCTGTTGAGTACAACATTAGAAAGAAAAACTGCTGTGCCTTCCCTCGCCATTTTTCGCGACTCCATGTCTTATTGATAATAATGAGATAGCCGCCTGGTCCCATTATAACGTACATCAATATTGAGATCAGGGGAGCCCAGGACACTGTGTAGAGTTCGTAATCCATAGCAAGAAGCATCGGAAATATTAGGAACTGAGCAAGGAACAAAGGGTTTATAGTGTGCCTCGTAACTTGTATGAATGCTTGGGTCTTAGTTTCAATGGGGATGTTGCGACGGAGCATTAGAGAACTTAGTAGTTTAAGTGCTACCTGTATTGAGCCCTTCGCCCATCGAAACTGCTGTCGCTTTGCCGCATTCATCTGCACCGGCAGTTCTGCGTCGACAACAACATCTTCCAGAAACAGACATCTCCAACCCTTCATTTGAACCCTATAGCTTAGGTCAAGATCTTCGACAAGGGTGCTAGTATGCCATCCCCCTGCCTCGTTGATGCATGAAGTTCTCCAGATACCCGCTGTGCCATTGAAGTTCATATAAAGGTGAGTAAGACTCTTGGCCTTTTGCTCAATCAGAAAGTGCAAATCAAGCAATACTGCCTGTGCCTCAGTAAGTGTAGAGTAGTTTTCGTTAACGTGGCCCCACTTGCACTGTACAAGACCGAGCTTGAGGTCTGCGTAAAAGTATCCAATAGCACTCTTTAGAAACCATGTTGGTGGGATAAAATCAGCATCAAATATTGCAACAAATTCTCCCTTGGCATATTTTATGCCTTCTTTGAGAGCGCCTGCCTTGTACCCTGTTCGATCTTTTCGCCGCACGTGCACTATATCAAATCCTTTAAACCTGTACTCGTCGACAATTGATCTTATCAAATCGATTGTATCATCATCTGAATCGTCCAAAACTTGGATCTGCAACTTATCATTTGGATAATCCATACGGCAGACGGCGTCTATCAGGCGCTTTACAACATATTTTTCGTTGTACATAGGTAGCTGTATCGTGACTACTGGAAGATTGTTTGGAAGATCTACTCTTTGGCGCCTTTTCATTTCATGTCGAACGTTGTTGCGAGAGTGATATGCAAGGTAGTAGAAGTTGAGCGTATATACCATCAAGATCCAACCAACGGTTAAGAATATGACGTAAAGAAATGCCCCTAGTCCATACATGGTACCGGCTCTTTGAAGAGATACCTCTCTATTTATATATACTTACACAGAAAGTTAGCCTTTTTTGAATATCTTGACTGCCTGAGGCGGACAGACATTTTCACATGCAATACAGAATA
>CAYWRR010000265.1:0-3371 GCA_964460425.1 uncultured Nitrososphaera sp. | reverse complement strand
AGACCCGATTCCTCGGGATCTCTATCAGTTAATAGATATCTATGAAAGTTCATTAACTTTGGAAATATATTCTTAAGAAAATTTACTGCTTTTATCTTGTTTCCTGAGTTTTTATATATATAATAACATGATATGGCATGAACTGGGGGTTGAGTCATTCCAGATGTGCCAATATGTTGTGGAGCATTTGGTGAACGAGTTATTTCATAAAAGTCTGCTGCTGGAAAGTAGGTTTTTTCCTTCTCATTAAAAACAATGTGTGGCACCATTCCATTTTTCCATTGTGCATTAAATAAAAATTCCATTTCCTTTATTGCCCTTTCTGTATTTCTATGGGAATTTCCTATTGCTATAAAACCAGCATCCCAGCTCCACTGATGCGGGTATAGTGTCGCAGAAGGTATGGTAAAGGATCCATTCCAGTTACTATCCAATACTTCTTCACATTTATGTAATAATTTCTCTAAATCAGTCACTACTTTTTCTTCCTCCTCTCCTAATATAAAAATTATTTACATTTGTCACTTTTCTGTAATACCATTTAGAAAAAATGTGTGCGTAGAATCATGTTCATAACACAAACCAATGACCCCCTTTTTGACTTAAGCTTAAGGATTTCTTGTCTCTTGATAGTATATGAATTGTTGTTAAATCCTTTTACATTTTAATCATGATGGGATCATCAATCCTGTTACATACATTATTAGCATGCCTGCAGCAAATCCTACAATGGTTGATGCATCTGACATTATCCTACTACTACTACCTTTCTCAGCCTCTGCTCTGGTCATCCCCTGGTATATCAAAAACACAACTTGGAATATTGCACCTGCTCCTATTGATAGGAATATTATCGCAGCAACAGGAGAATAGATAAATCCTCCGATCCAAGTGCCAAAAATTGTTGGAATGCCCGCTATTAGACCCATGATAATCAATTTGCCTACCATTCTTCTTACCTTTGTCTTGGCAAGTGGAGAGACTATTGCAAGACCTTCTGTAGTGTTGTGAATCATAAACCCTACTATTAGAAATGTACTTAGTGCAATTTTTCCAAAGACAACAGAAGCCCCTATGGCTAATCCTTCTCCGAAGTTATGAAGTCCAATCCCAATTGAAATCAGCAACGCTATCGCTACAGGTTTGACAACCATGCGGTGATGCTGCTGATCCAGAGTTTTCGCTTGGCTTGCATGAATAGAGTCATATGAAGATAATTTATTAACTTCTTCTTCTTCTGCTGTTCTGCCTTTTTTGCTGCGTTCGCCCACCTTTACAGAAGCATACATCAATGCAAGAAATGATAATATTGTCACCAAGGCAATCAAAATCTGACCGTTGAAGACCCCTGCTACGCTCTCTGCAGCGATCTCGCTACCCTCAACTAGGGCATCAATTCCCAAGAAAACTAGCAAGCCCGCAGTTAGGCTGAGAAAGAATCTGTGCTTTTGAAGACTTAGCCTCTTGATGAAGGGAAGCCACAAGAATCCTGCTAGCACTGGTATGACACCTACGTAGGTTCCGATAAGCCCAAAGAATGCTGCCTGTCCTATATCTGCAGTTCGAGCAAGAGCAGCTGCATTGACACTTTCGCTGAACCTTGTGCCATCAGAGCTGGTCACACCTATCTCATAAGGCTCTCCCTCATTCCAAGGAAATGGAATTATCACTTTTGCTTCTGCGAGCCTCGGTAATTCTTTACTAGGCTCTATTGCAGCCTGCTGGATTCTGTCATTGACGTCTGCTTGGACTACTGTGACATCGATTGGGCCTGTGTTGCGTATGAACGTGATTATTTTTCCATCTTCTTGAAACTCTATCCTCTCTATGCTGATTTCAGGAAGAGGCGTACCTGTACCAAGGAATTGCTGACCTGGACCGAAGATAAAGGCAATCATTGCTGCCAAAACTGCTATAGGAACCAATGCTACCACCACCACCTTTGCACCTGCAAACCAGCGTGGTTGCAATCGTCTGTGAATTTCATCTCTTTCCATGATTAGCTGCTAAAACCTCCAGATATTGTCCTGGTTTCTAGCAAACTGCTATTATTGCTGTCATCTGATCCTCCTGTTTGGGCAGGATCTTTAACCATGAAGAGTCCCATCCAGCCTTTTTCTGCAAACTCTGTCTTGTGTGCATGGAACATATACTTGCCAGGATACTTGTAGCTAAACTCAAGTATAGCACGCTCACCCTGGCTCATGGTTACCATATCTGTGTATTCATCAGGCACCATACTCGTACCACTTCTGTACAGCTGGTATAGATTACCGTGCAGATGGAAGTTGTTTATCGGATCAAATTCTAGCATGTTAACAAGATATACCCTGACAAGCTTGTCTTCTTCTATCTCTATAGGATGATGCATATAGTAGTATGGAATAGTGTTCACAGCATAGAAGTTATTTTCAGTATCAAAGTCTGTGTCAAAGCCATTCATCATCATGACCATTTCGTCAGCTTCTGGCCTAGGAGTCTTAGGATCGACTATGTATGCGCCATATAGGCCATGCGAAATGTGCTCCTCGATCGGCGTGACATGGCAGTGATACGGGTATACTCCAAAAGCTTCAGCGTAAAATTCATAAACAAACTTCCCTCTGGGATTAATGATTTCAAATACCCCATCCATCTCTGCCCTATGGATGCCGTGAGTATGTATCGTATGAGGCTTTGAGCCGTTGTTGATGAAATTTATTCTTATGAGATCACCTTCTGTAGCCCTTAGAGTCGGGCCAGGTATGGTACCATTAAAAGTCCATACGTTATAGAATACACCTGGTGATATTTCCATCATCTGCCTATCGTCTGCAACAAGAGTGAACTCCCTTACAGTGGAGCCGTCAGCAAGAGTGGAAACACGCCCATAATCAAAGGATCTGAGATAGTTGTCAGGATCTATGATCACCTTTTCGCTAGCAGTATTGTAACTACTCATAGGGTCTAAAACATCTCCGCTGGTCTCATGTAAGCCATAACCTGCCGAATACCCTCCAATAGTATTTTTTCTTGATTCAGCATCCTGCGCTGTGGCTAAGAAATCAACAAGAGATTGACTGCCAACTGCAAATGCAGTAGATAGAATTGCAGTTGCAATTGCCACGATGACAATAACTTTGACAGTGATCATTACTCGTACGCAATTGATAAGTTAACTCAAGTAATAAACCTTTGTCTATGCTAATAAAGATGGCCTAGGGCAATAATATTAGTATAGACTAACTCTAATTAATAAATAAGGTAGTAAGAAAAATCTCGATGGAACATAATCTTCCTAAGAATCTCTCACTAGTAGCCCGACAACAATGATCTAACGTAGTACCATAAAAAAGGGAGAGACGCAGTTTCTCTTTAATCTCTATGGTGAA
>CAYWRR010000264.1:0-3386 GCA_964460425.1 uncultured Nitrososphaera sp. | reverse complement strand
GAGAATAAATTAATAGGTAGAGTACCTGTTGTATATATCTATCACAAACTCGCATATACCACCTATAACATTCTCTTATAATGCTATTTAACATCATAATCCATTGCAGCAAAAGAGAGACACAGAGATATGAGATATATGACATACAGAAGCAGAACCGAGATAATGAGATGAGCAAGATTCTAAAAGTCGCAAATGGCGGCGGCGCCACAAGGACTAAGATAATGTACAGTGCATTTCTTAGCTATAGCCAATTAAAACAGTATCTGATCGTTCTAACTCAAAACTACTTGATTAGCTATGACTTGAATACTCGGACTTTCAAGACTACTGAAAAAGGTCTTAGCTTTCTTAAAGCCTACGAAGAGATGAATGGTATGATGAAGGCATCTCCACCACAACAAGTCTAGAAGTAGGGAGAAGTGCTATACATATATATCCTTCTCTTAGCTAGGTCATCCAGAGAACTGCTTCTTCACTTATGCCGCCACACAATACCACGGCCTGAATGCAGAGCACGATGGGCTTTCAACGGGTTAGAAAAGAACCATCTTGTTTCTGTCATCCTATCAACTATGAGGAATGTCATACAAGAATAGATGAAATTATCCTAATTAATGGTAGATTACAAAAGGTTGCAGTGATTACTGGTTCTCGCAAAAGGGATGGCTGTTGCTTTGGAATTTGCCAAAGAACATATAGAATCCTGTAGCTCCCTTACAACACATTTATTTCCACAATTCTTTATTTTTGTAGGATACTGACTTACTTATCTACCCTTACCCTATTGTATTATACATCGAACATTGGGAGACCTACAAGTCATAAACACAATACAGCCTAGCAAAACTTTTGTATAAAGAGTTTGCTGTGATCCTCTATGGTAAGAGAATACTCTGACTTTACTTTCTGGCTTCGCTTTGAACACCTCATCAATGTAACATTTATCACTTTGTTAATCCGTAGCGGAATTGAAATTCTGGCGCTCTTCCAATGCTGTATTGGAAAGATCAGGCACTGCTAGGTACTGAGTGGATCAAGTTCACTAAAAGGGAGTACCAAAAGATAGGTTGTTGCCCTCTGTTGAATAAAATGTGCGGAACAAACCATTTTTCCATTGTGCGTCAAAAAGATACTCCAGCTCTCGAATAGCTCAATTCTGATCGATATAGGAACTGCCCATCGCCGCAAATGCAGGATCCCAGCTCCATTGATGCGGATGAAGTGTAGGAGAGGGTATGGTATAATCGCCATTCCAATTCTCTGACAAGACGTACTTTGATTCTTCGATGAGTTTAGATTCAGACTAGTTCAGGTTTGCCAATCTTAATGTACTTGTATAGACAATACTAGCTTTTATTCAATTACGTTAAGGCTCATCGAGTGTGGATTAGCTCAAAGCTTCCATCTTCTTTTGCCCTGTAGTAGTACGTATTGGCTGTACGGCTAAAGAGCCCAACCTGAGTCACTCCGGCAATATTCTTTAGTTCCTTTTCAAGATGAGCTATGTCTGGCTGCGATTTGAAGTCAAAAGAAGCATCAAGGATAAGGCTGCCGTTCTCTGTTATATAGGGATACCCTTCATCTAACATTCTAACCCGCGGCATTCCTTCAAATTCTCTTTCTAGGCGCAGCTTCACCACATGGAATGCAAAGGGGTGAACCTCGATGGGTACTGGCCATGTAAATGAGTCCACATACTTTTTTGACTCAGCGGCGATCACAATTTCTTTTGCTGCCGAATGAAGAGTCTTTTCTCTAAACAGTGCCCCGCCTCCACCCTTTATCATGTTATATCCTGAATCGACTTCATCTGCACCATCAAAAACTACATCTATGTTAGGAATTCTATCCTCGTCAACGATTCGAAGTCTGCTGCATTCAGCTTCAAATTTTATCTGAAACGACGATGGGACACACTCAAGAGTCTCCTTTTCCGAAAAGGAGCCGATCTCTCGGATTATAGCCGCAGCCATTGGGCCGCTTCCAAGACCAATGACCTGGTTGCTCCTGACAAACCGGTTAACCGCATCTTTGGCAAGTGCCTTAGCGGCCTCTTGGTATGAGCTAGGAATCCAGCTCTTCACATCGTGTCTGGTGTCCACAACAATATACAAGTCATTCAGAAATTAAAAGCGTTATTGCATGTTTCAATGGCTCTGTTAACTTTAGGTAATCGGCATAGTAGGATGTGTACTGACTTCCATTATTGCCCATGAAGAGAAGAACTAGAACAGACCCAGCTATAGTCAAGTATGGTAACATATACCTATAATATTTAGTTCTACAAGGAGCTCTAGGTAGCGGCCATAGACATAGATGTTTAGAATCTATTGCAAAAAGGAAGTAGCCATGTAGCAATTTGGAGGTGGATACAGGAATTTCGTGCATAGCATATGGATTTAGGAGAATAGACAGTTGGTTAAAGAGGTATTCTCATTAATGAAACACTTCTCCATATACGCAAGATACTCATGACATATAATACTCTAAACTTCTTATGATAACTAAACTACATATACTCATGATCTTCATTGCGAAGATCCTGTGTGTATATATATATATCACAGAGAACTCATCTGAAAACCTTCCTCATCAATATCATAACGCATCCTAATTGCAGAAGACCAAGGTATGTTGATGCCAAGCTGTCATACCTAGTTTGAATCCTTCTAAAACTCTTAATCCAAGCAAAGAATCTCTCGACGCTACTCCTAACCTTGACATAATTCTCATAATCAAAGAGCTGCGGTCTGTCCGGTCTCCTCTTCCTGTTTACTTGTTCTTTGATACTTGCTGCAATACCTCTATTGCCGGGATACATCGTTACCAGTGGAGTTTGGTACTTGTTATCAGCATAAACCTGCTTTGGTCTACTCCTTGGTCTCCAGGTACTTCTGATTCTGATGTTCTTTAGAAGAGTGATTACCCGTCTGCTCTCATGCTCATTATCAGGTCCAAGGTCTATTGAGACTGGCAGGGATTGGGGCGTAACAGCTATGTGTACCTTACTTCCTTTAACCCTCTTGTGGCCGTAGTAGTCAATCTCCTGCTGCCCCCTTTCTTTGCATGAACAGTACTGCTATCTATGGATAGATATCATTTACATTTACCAATCCTTTATGATAACCACGTGAAACCAGAGAAGCCATAATTGCTTTCCAAACACTCTTCTCGCTCCGCTTCTTGTGCCGGTCCCATACAGTCTTGTGAGAACCATATTTGGAGGGCATATCCATCCATCTACATTCTGACATCAGCACGTACAAAATACTATTGATAATCATCCTGTCATCGGCTCTTGGTCTGCCAGTGTATGGAGGAGTTGGAAGAGATGGTTTGAGGAGATCCCATTGCCTGTCTGTCAGCTCCTGAAACTTAATAGT
>CAYWRR010000263.1:0-3395 GCA_964460425.1 uncultured Nitrososphaera sp. | reverse complement strand
TCAGTTAATGCTGAAGATTATAACATTGGTCAGAAAATTGAAAGATTGTTGGCAGGTTCTATTGAATCATCGCAGTAACCATGGTACTACTATCTCAAAAACAAGTCCAGCATATTCTTTTTCCTGTGTCATAGTCAGTGCCTCGAGCCTCATTTCTAAAGTTTTTTGTAGAATCTCTAGTTTGGGTCTGCCTCAAAATCCTTATAAAATCTAAAGAGACTAACAACCACCAAATAATTTCTAGATGAATAATAATAATAACACTATGAGAACATACCTGCATTATACATTGTCTCTCCCAATCGATACAAACCAAACCCAAATTAAGGGAAAAAAGATTCCTGCACAAATGGCGAATCAAAAAATCAGGATATGGTATATCTATACTAGTGTTTTAGTCCGACCGCTTTCAAATCTTCATCTATTCCTTTGACACATTCAAAACTTGATATCTCGTTAACCTTTACCCATCTGAATTCTGAATGTTCCCTAGCATCAATAACAACTTTGTCTGATTTGACTATAATCAGGAATGGGACGATAATCCACCTCGCCCATTCGTCTACCACTTCAAACACACTCCCACTCTTCTTGATTGTACCCTCTAAGCCTGTTTCTTCCTTGACTTCCCTTAGAACAGCTTCTTCTGCAGATTCACCTTCATCTATGAATCCGGAAGGCGTTTGCCATTTGTTTGGCGATGTTCTTCTTTGAGCATTACGTTTTAGCAATAGTATTATACAGTCATCACGATCATCATCTAGTTTGACAACACCTATGACAGCCAGATAGGTTGCCATTTTGACACCTTCCCATAGGCTAACTGCGGTTTTTAAACATACTACCTTCAATACCAAATTTACGTTATATACAAAAAAGCTCCCTCAGGCTCTTTTAACTTGGGGGCTCTATTACCAATTTCCATTGTCGAAACAGCGAAAAAAATTCAGTCATATTAACCGCATATATGTACTTTCTTTGATATGAACTCATCTGGAAAGCAATTTGATGTGCTAATCTATGTCATCTCACCACCCAGTTTTTAGCTACGGTCTTTCTCGACATAACCACATGAAGTTTCAGGAGCTGACAGACAAGCAATGGGATTTCATCAAGCCATCTCTTCCACCTCCTTCATACACTGGTAGGCCACGAGCTGACGACATAGGTTGACTGTGAACGGCATATACTGTGTGTGTTGATGTCGGGATGTAGATGGATGGATGGATATGCCATCTAAATATGGTTCTCACAAGACTGTATGGGACCGGCACAAGAAGCGGAGCGAAAAGAGTGTTTGGAAAGAAATTATGGATTCTCTAATTTCACATGGTTATCATAAAGGATTGGTAAATGTAAATGATATCTATCCATAGATAGCAGTACTGTTCATGCAAAGAAAGGGGGCAGCAGGAGATTGACTACTACGGCCACAACAAGAAGACGAAAGGAAGTAAAGTACATGCTATAGTGACGCCCGCTCATCATTACCAATTGCAATAGACCTTGGACCTGGCGATGAGCATGAAAGTAGGAAGCTATTTCCTCTACTAAAGAATGTTAGAATCAGAGGAGGTACCAGAAGACCAAGGTGCAAGCCAAAGCGCGTTTACGCCGACAACAAGTACTGTACTCTCTGTTGGTAATGATGCACCTCACAGATAGAGGTATTGCAGCCAGTATCAAAGAACGGGTAAACAGGAAGAAGAATATACCTGGTAGACCTTATCTCTTTGATTATGAAACGTACACCAAAAGATTAGAAGTAGTGTAGAGAGATTCTTTGGTTGGTAGAAGAAGAGTTTTCGCCGTATTCAGACCCGGTACGATAGGTTAGCATCAACGTATCTTGGGTTTGTGCAGCTAGAATGTATAATGATATTGATGAGGAAGGTTTCTAGATGAGTTCTATATCAACTAGACTTCTTCAAATAGCACAAGTAACGTAATCACAGAATGTCAATCAGTCTGATGATAGCAAAAGCAAAGAAAAAGCAACTGCTACCTGTTTCACAAAAGAAAGGAAGCAATATCGCCTTAAAGTAAGGCGGGAATTTGGCTTAGGTTAACAGAGCCCCTCTCACTGAGGAGATAATTTATCTTGAGTTCTTCAGTACTCTGAGCCAAACTCAGGTAGTAGTGGTAGTAGTAGTTGTCGAGCAGTTTTTAATTTTTGAAAAAATCTAGGCAGCAAAATTCTCCTGAAGGTACCTAATTATCCTCTTTGAGTCCTTTTCACTCACCTGTAAGTCTTCTGCAAAGACTGCTTTCTTGCCTTTTGATATATTAATCGTGACTGTATTTCCAGAGACAGACAAGGATAGTTCAGGGCCTTTCATCATCATGCTTTTTATTCCTTCTCCATGCAATGAATTTCCTTCATATTTTGGGTTGACAAACTCTGATGTTAAGCGATTGATGCTATCTTCTATAGTGAGAGCCACCTTGCCATCTTGCATCTTTTCGATGGAAAATATATGCTGGTCTAGCGCATCGACCTCTATTTGAGGGCTGGTGGGTCCTTCCTCTTCTTCTATCTCATCCTGCGGGCTCCAAGTTATTCCCTCCTTTGCAACCTTGATCACAAACTTGCCCTCTCTGCCTGATACTTGCAGATGATCATCGATAGCCTTTTGAAGCTCATTTGCTGACAGTGGTCCTACTGGACCTCTGTGCCATTGATTCTTGGCGTCCTCTCTGTCTTTTTCGCCGCTATAATGCACAATGTAGCACAACTTGGCATTCCACCTTCTCACGATATTGTAGGCTTCTGATACTGAGATCATACCAGTGGATGGATGTTCGTTGTACGTCTCTGTCCCAAGCACCAGAAGGTCAGGGTTCCAAAGGATGCTCTCATCAGGCGTTGGCAACTTCAAAAAGTCCCATCCTGCTACTATTTTTCTTGCTCCGGCTTTGATGACATAGACTACAGAACCAGCCAAGCCTGGTTCGTCTCCTCCATTATCGGCAGCTACTGCAATGACTGAAAATGGGCCCACCTGAAATGGTGTTCCGGCGTTAATGGTAGAAAATAATGATGATAATGAAGAGGAGGAAGACGACGACTGCAGCTCCTGTGCAATCTGTTGGCTACATTCAGATGTACAGTAGATTTTTGAGTTTTCTCTTATCAGCGCAGGAAGGTCACTTATGTGGTGCCGTCTGGCATGCGTAATCAAGATCGCATCTGGCAAATACTTGCCGGAAGAAGCTCCTTTTCCTTTCTTGATACTTTCTTCTACGCCATTGCCTGCATCAACTAGTAGGTGAAAGCCTTGATAGAATACCGAAAGTGACGTGTTGGCTGCTCTATCATATACGTGGGAAGATACGCCATTGATCCTCACGGTCAGATCTTCTGAAGCCATCATGAGGATAAATAAAAGAGCCAT
>CAYWRR010000262.1:0-3404 GCA_964460425.1 uncultured Nitrososphaera sp. | reverse complement strand
ATCAGGGTTGCCTTGTATTGAAGAGCCTTCAAGGATGTTTATTGTGGATCCTCCTCCTTCTCCTCCTCCAGTAGCAGCACCAGTACTGGCACCGCCTGCACCAGTTGTCGTTTCGCCTGCTGTTTGGTTAGCAGCTGCTCCTTCCCCTTGTTGTTGCTGCTGTGCAGCTCCTACTTCCCCTTGTGATTGGTTAGCAGTTGCTGCTGCTCCTCCCCCTTCTCCTCCTGTTTGGCCACCACCCTGTTCTGCTGCTCCAATAGTAAGCTCAGACGTCATATATGGGTGAATAATGCAATAGTAAGGAATAGTCTGGCCCTCGCTTACATCCTGCAACTCAACCGGAGTTGATTCTTCGCCTCCATTGATAATACCTGTATCAAACAACTGTGCAGACTCGGGATCTTGTGGACCAGTTCCAGAGGTTGAAGTGTGTGGGACTGTGTCTTGGTTGTCCCAAACTATACTGTTGCCGATAGGCACCTGTGCAGAGTCAGGATCGTAGTCAGGATTCCCCTGTACTGCCGCCCCTTGAAGTATCACTATAGCAGTAGTGCCTGCTTCTGCTGGAGCTTGCTCTTCTTCTTCCGCCTCTTCTGTAGCAGGGGTTTCTGTACGTATTTGGGTCACAGGTGGCGGATTTTGGTACATTTGCTCAAAGAATGGAATTAGGATTGCTGCCCCTATGGCTATTGTGACTATCATTATTACAAGCCCTTTTCCTAATCTTCTAGGCGATGTGAGGGTTATTGGTTCATTCTCGTCATGGTGTGAATCATGCGAACTCGTATCTCTTTCTCTCCTTCTCTTTAATGGTGAGGCTCACGCCGTCTATAGTCATAATATTTCTCTTTAATACCAAATGGGTCTTCCATATTTGCCGGTTTGCCCCATCCTGAACTTCTAATCAGGTTATAAAGAAATATTCCCATACCAACAGCCAATATATACGCCCCTATTGTAGAAATCTGGTTCATGCTGATAAGCGGTTCAACAGGCACATAATCGAATACACGACGAGGCATGCCGTACAGTCCAAGCAAGTGCTGTGTAACGAATACTAGATTTACTCCTATAAACATCAGCCAGAACTGAACCATAGCTGCCCTTTCGTTGTACATCCTGCCTGTTATGAGCGGGAACAGGTAGTATAGAAAGCCCACAAATGCAAAGGTTATGATGCCCATAAGAAAGAGATGCATATGCCCTACTACCCAGTAGCTATCATGCGTTAGAAAGTCAAGCGGCATTGCACTGTTTACTACACCTCCAGCTCCCGCTAGGAAGAACGTTATGATCCCACCAATCACAAACGCGATTGGTGCTCTGAATCGGATTCTACCTCCCCACATTGTCGCTATCCAGTTGAAAATGTGCATAGCTGAAGCTGGAACAGCAGCCAACGTGCCTATCATGAATACTGTTTTTTCTGTAAAGCTCATACCTGATGCAAACATATGGTGTGCCCAGGAGGCAAAAGAGACGATCGACAGCAATACAAACGCCGCTACCCCCGAAGTATAACTGAATATAGGTTTTCGTGAAAACTTGGGAATTATCTCATATATCATACCGATTGCTGGTATAACAAATACATAGACCTCAGGATGAAATGTAAACCAAAATAGATGCTGGTATGCTAGGGGATCTCCTCCCATTTCAGGATTAAAGAAACCTGAAACTCCGAGTCTGTCTGTATACAGCATTATCAGAGCAGCAGCAAAGGTCGGCATAGCCATGAGGATTATAAGAGATGAAGTAAGGATGGACCATGTGAGAAGAGGCAGCTTCATCATCGGCAGATCAGGATGCTTCATTCTCAAGATAGTAACAGTGAAATTGATAGCACCTAAAATTGATGAAATTCCCAAAATCTTAAGGCCAAATATCCACATTTCTGCAGCAGGTCCTGGTGCTCGCAAGGTAGAATAAGGAGGATATGCAGTCCAAGATGTGTCTGCAAAACCTAGCCATATCAAGGCTGTGCCCACTGGTATCATCCAGAATGCTACTGCATTCAGCTTTGGCCATGCCATGTCTTTGTATCTTACCATGATAGGTACCAGGTAGTTACCTACGCCAGCAGCAAATGGTAGTACCCACAGGAACAGCATTGTTGTGCCATGAACAGTGAAAATTCTGTCGAAGGTATTAGGATCTTGTATCAGTTGTGCGCCGGGTAGGAAAAGTTCTGTTCTGATCGAAATGGCAAGCGCTCCACCTAAGAAAAAGAGTGCTATGGAAAAAATAAGGTAAAGCAAGCCTATATCTGTATGGTGAGTAGAAAATAGTATCTCCCATAACGGGCGTGGTTTTCTAACTTCTAGAACCAACTCGCACCATACCCCTCTCTCTATATTGGTCATACATTGAAGACACTATCAATAAAAGCATTTTGTTTTTATCATATCCACAATAGAAGAGATTCATTATTATCATTTTATTCATTGACTAAAATATCGTACACGATAACTTGTAAATAAAGAGAATTAGCTTGCAACTGCTGTGGCACCTAATGGTGGGATCAGGTCATTGGTAGCAGAAGCATTAGTAACTTGCGCTTCCTGTTCTACACCGCCTTCTGGTTCTTCCACAAATAGCTTGGCTCTCATCTGGTAGTGTGAAAATCCGCAATATTCTCTGCACTGTATAAGAAATTCTCCAGCTTGATCTGGAACATACCATATCGTGTTTATCCTGCCTGGCACAGCATCAATCATCATTGCAAAGTCTGGCGTATTAAAAGAATGAATCACATCTAAAGAAGTTACCTCAAACCTATATGGAACGTCCTTGACTAAGTGTAGCTCTCCTAGCTCTTGTGTTCCATCTTCATGCTCAAAAGTCCAGAACCATTGTTGACCTGTGACCTTTATGACTTCTGCTTCGGCAGGAGCGTGGTCTAGAAACCTTTCAACATTCCATGCGTCGGCTCCAATGTAAACCAGCACAGCGACTACTACACCTACATACACCCATTCTATCGTACCATGTCCCATTAGTGCTGTGCACCTCCAGCTTGGCGAGTGATGCCTTCTCTATTCTTTGGATGACTCTCTCTAAACCTCCATACAACCCAGGTCATAACTCCCATGACAACTGCCCCAATAACGAATGCTACAACCATGAGCCTATAGAAGAGTGACCAGATCTCAATTCTTGCACTTAAATAGCGCTCTGTAGTCTCCTGCCCAAATGCGGCAGAATCGATTCCAAGAAGCGTTAGCATAGTGATTGGAACCAAGATTAGAATCAACACAAAATATGAGACTCTATGCTGTTTCAACAATTTTTCTTTTTCTGCTAAAATCAGATTTCCTATCTTATTTAAGGTTTTCCAAATTGTCTCAGTTCTGTTAACTTAAGGACTTTATTACCAATTTTTACCTTAAAACAATAAAAAAGTC
>CAYWRR010000261.1:0-3416 GCA_964460425.1 uncultured Nitrososphaera sp. | reverse complement strand
TACGGACTCGCCAAATCTATTGCGTTGAGAGCGATGCATTAATGGTTTGATATACACCATCAGTATCCTCTGAAACATTCAAAAATGCATTCGCTATCTCAGTCAGCGTCTGTCGAGTAAGCTCGTCCATCGTAATGGATTGATTACTAGCAATGTTTGATAGGTGTTGTGCTAAGCCTGAGATGCGGGCACTATTGTTTTGTAGTGTTTCATCAACCAACGCTATTGTTGATGATGCCGCTTCGCTGTTACCTGTACTAAGTTCCTCACGTGCTTTGTCAATATTATTTTCAATATCGCGATCACCAAAGAAGCTCCCAATATCTTTTATTACAGCAACACCCCTCTCCTCTATCTGCCTTAGAAATTCCTCACCGGCTTGAAAAGCACTCATTAGTTCAGTACCAACTGTTTGTCCGTAGGCTAGGAATGATTGGTTTATGCCTAGAAGTGAAGGCATCAGCAGCAAGATACCTATTGTGATTGACAGCTTAACCATAGGGGGGATATTAAGTCTGCGTATATAAAGCTTTGAAGCTCCCCCTTCAGTTCGATGACGCTTTAGCTAGCCTGGCTAGCAGATATGCTCTCTGAAGCTTGAAGAAACCTGAATATCATGCTTTGATATTGTTAATCTTTCCAATGTTATACACCACATCGAGCCATTTCACTATCATTTGATCCTTGACTTATGCAGACATATTTCCAAAAGGCAGTAGTAGTGTTTAAACGGTATCTTTTCTCAATATGCGTCTCAGCTTCAGCTCCGGTTCTGTTGGAGCCTGACCAATAGAGATAAGTATACTTACTGTATAACATATCTTTAGTGATTGAAGACAATTATGGCTCTATAAACTCGATGGACGACATATTAAGAGAACTGGACAAGGAAAAGGCCAAGATAGTAATTTACAAGGATATCCGGAAATTCCGTAAATCTGTGACTGTGATAACAGGTTTACAACAAACTGATGATTCAATAGGAATAACAAAAGAATTAAAGACAAAAATAGGAACTGGAGGTACGTATAAGGACGGGCAGATTATTCTACAGGGTGATCATCGAAAAGCAGTTAAGGATGCACTTATAAGAAGAGGATTTGGCGAAGATAAAATTGAGCTTCGATAAAAACTAGATGATAGTTTGGCGATTGCTATTACCTGTGCTGCTACCTCTATTTGAGCGTTCATCATAGCCACCATTATATCCTCGCACAAATTCATTAGTATGGAAGCATGGACCATTTTCTGGCTGATTCATGTACATATCGTCTGGATCAGTCATCACAACCATGATCGTATCCTGGATTATATGGAGAAGTACTTGCAAGTACACTGGTGTTTAATGCTACGGTTATGATGTTAATAGCACTTCAAAAACAATATAGATGAGCCATTACATTGCTATTCTATGGTACAGGATACATTATATGACACAACTTATCAGTTAATTATGGATATTTTAGCTCAAGAAGATATACTCCTTTCAGTTAACAGTGGAAGTGGTATATCTGAAGCGAAGGTGGAGAAAGGATTACCTTTTAGAATCAGAGGGAGATGGGCAACGATAGGAGATGAGGATAGACCATGGCATATCCACCTCGATATGGATGAAGTAGTGCAAACTAGGTTCGTAAAAGAACCAAGATCAGATGGAAGACAAAGCTATAGCTAAGATTCTTCGATTCAAAGGGTAATCTATCAATGCGTGCAAATTTCATTAAAATGTATGATAGTAATGGGAATTTGGTAAAAGAAAAGATTTAAAAGTTTGATGAAATTTATACCAAATATGGACGCAAAGATTTACTTTCTCTAAGAAGACAATAGACCAGATGTCGACAGCAGTTACTTGAAGTCTTACAATTCAATCAATCTAAACTCCAAGAATACACGTGATGAACAATAAACCGTTTAGAATTGTAGTACTCGGTGCTGGCTATGCTGGAATGTTCTTAGCTATAAACCTATATCAAACATTTAAGGATATAAGCAAAAGTGATACAAAAGAAAACAGCAGCGGTCATGCTGGCGTAGAAATTATTCTTGTTGACCGAAATCCGTATCATCAGCTATTACAAGAAATTCACCTAGTTGCTGCAGGCTATAGAACTGCAGAACAAATAAGCATACCAATAGTCTCCTTGATAAATGGGACTAAGATCAGGTTTGTCCAGTCGGATGTAAAAGGGGTAAGCGCAGGTGATAACAAAGTTATTCTGGATGGGTCTATAATTAATTATGATCTAATCGTAATCTGTTTGGGGTCAACCACAAGGTACTTTGGTATCGAAGGAGCTAAAACAAATACTATTCCTTTGCGGTCAATTGATGACGCGGTGTTAGTTCACAACAAGCTTCTATCCATCTTCTCATCAAAGAAATCAGATACGGCGAATAAAACTACAACAACAAAAGAATATGATGGTATAAAAAAGCGGATAAAGAGTAAAGACAACGATATCAATATTGTTATAGTTGGCGGGGGAGCAACTGGGGTAAGTCTTGGTGGGGCTATCGCTGATTTCTTAAAGGATGAAGCGAAACTGGGAAAGCATCTTGGTCTCAGACATGTCAATACCAAATTCAATGTTAGTATAGTGGAAGCGTTGTCAAATATTCTCACAGATTGGAATTCAAAATTAGTTAGTAGAGTGCACACAATTTTAAAGTCAAAAGGCGTAAGAATTTTAACCAATTCAGAAGTGTCTAAGGTCGTGGAAGATAGTCTTATCCTCAAGGACGGTACAATAATTGATTCTTCTCTTATCATTTGGACAGCTGGAGTAAAAGGATACGGAATCAAAGTAACACCACTAACGGACAAGACCAGGGACGGTAGAATTCTTGTAAATGGATTCTGTCAGATAGACAAATATCCTAACATTTTTGTACTTGGGGATATTGCTGCTGTGAAAGATAGCCAAGGAAAGGTATATCCACCAATTGCTCAGATAGCAGTAAGGGAAGCCAAGTATTTAGCTGACGTAATACCTAAATTTTTTAACGAATCCAACAGATCACCAAAAAATACTAGTAATAGTATCAACGATGGTGTAGCACTAAAAGATCAAGATGTCTTCGATTATGATATCAAGGTACAGATTCTTTCATTAGGAGTTGATGATTATGTGGGGGTATTTGGTAACCGCATAATAAATGGAAACCTTGCCAAAATGATCGACGAATTTGGAAGACATACTTATATAAAATCTCTAAAATATAGGGGAGAGGACATATCCTCAAATTTGTACGAAGATAGTCTGATGTCCAGAATGGTTGCAGGTATCTCCTTTGCGGGGTTCGCTTTTGCAAGGTGGATAGACATAGGGGCTTCGAAACTGTCAACGACTGGACCTAGCAAATAGATCGTATGTCTGTGTACTAAAAACTTGCTAGCACTTTTTGTAATTCCT
>CAYWRR010000260.1:0-3437 GCA_964460425.1 uncultured Nitrososphaera sp. | reverse complement strand
CTTTGTCAATAGGTGATCATGTAATCACAGTATCAGATTCTTATAATGGCTATGTATCAGCTAAACTCGCTGTTACCTCTGAGTTTCTACTGTTATCAAAAGGCGAATAGTATTAATGGCATATCAGTTGTCCTACTAATACGATGAAGCAGCAGCATTTTGACATTCTCTGCGCGAAGATATAGCTCCCTGCCGTGGTGGAAAATTTGACAACAGCTACAACATTACATGAAAGCATCATCAACAGCAGCAATCCTTGGCATGCGTGGTCAATAAATGTAGTATTAAAGAAGTTGTCTGCAGACAGAAACGAAGGTCTTACTGATGATGAAGTGAGAAAAAGGCAGGGCAGGTTTGGCCTAAATGAAATCACGATCAAGAAACATGAGCATCCTATTGTGGCCTTCATCCGTCAGATACGAGAACCGCTCATGCTGATCCTGATAGTGGCGGGCATAGTAACTGCGCTGCTTTATGAATGGATAGACTCTGCAGTGATCTTTGGTGTAGTCCTTGGTAATGCAATTGTTGGATATATCCAAGAACGAAAGGCTGAAAAAGCCCTAGATGCATTGCTCAAATTGGTAACCACTGAGGCTACGGTTCTAAGGTCCGGAGTAAAGACCCGTATAAAATCAAAGGAGCTGGTTCCAGGAGATATTGTGGTTGTCAGAACTGGAGACAAGGTTCCAGCAGATATTCGACTGCTTGAGGTATACGAGCTCAAAGTTGATGAGTCAATGTTGACAGGGGAATCTGCTTTAGTTTCCAAAGCTGTTGAGGAGATCGAAGAAAGCAAAGTCTTGGCGGATAGAAGTAATATGATCTACTCTGGCAGCCTTATAGCTCATGGCCAAGGGATTGGAGTTGTGGTTGCCACGGGCGATCGTACAGAGACAGGTAAAATTTCTAGTAGCATATCGACGGCACAAGAGACTTCAACTCCTATGATAGCTAAAATAAGAAAATTTAGCCGATTCTTACTATTCTTTATAGTTGTCCTAGCTGCTGTCACTTTCATCGTTGGATATGCAAGGGATCAACACGCAGTAGAAGAATCATTCCTGGCAGCAGTCGCCCTAGCTGTTGCTGCCATACCTGAGGGGCTTCCAGCTGCCATTACAGTGACTCTAGCCATTGGTGCTAGTCGCATGGCCAAGCGTAATACAATCATTCGCAAGATGCCTGCCGTTGAAGCGCTTGGAAGCACAACAGTTATCTGCTCTGATAAAACAGGAACTTTGACGGAAAATCAGATGACCGTATCCGAAATCTATGCAGGAGGACAGCAATACAGGGTTAGTGGAACAGGATACAGTCCTGAGGGAAGGATAATTAAACTGCAAGAGGGTATAGAAGAACCTGATACTAATGATCATTCGCTCATGGAATGCCTCGCCGCAGGTTTGCTATGCAACGATACACACCTAAAAGCAATCGATAGGCGATGGGAGGTTTCCGGAGATCCCACTGAAGCTGCATTGATCGTATCAGCTTGGAAGGCAGAGTTGAATGAAGACCAATTTCAAAGGCTTTTTCCTAGAATCGATACGATTCCCTTTGAATCACATCTGCAGCACATGGCTACGCTACATACCACCTCTGACGAGAACCGCAACGTGATTTTCATAAAAGGAGCACCAGAGAAGATACTGAAGGCATGCGAGTCTTATATTGAGGACAGCCAAACCTTTGACCTTTCTAAAATAGATTTGAAAAGAGGTTTGATACTACAACAAGCTGATAGAATGGCTGCGAAAGGATTGCGTGTACTTGCTTTTGCAAAAAAATACGTGTCACCTGACAAGAAAAGTCTAAACGCCATAGACACTAATTCTGGTCTTGTTTTTTTGGGAATTCAGGCAATGCTTGATCCACCACGAGAAGATGCGATAGCGGCTGTGAAAACATGTTTGAGTGCTGGAATAAAGGTGAAGATGATTACAGGTGATAGTGTGCATACTGCCTCTGTAATTGCAGGAAAAATTGGGATAAACAGCAACAAAAGCGTACAGCCGTCAGCTGCCAGCAATTCAAATCAAATTTTGGCAATAACCGGTTATGACTTGACCAACTACTCTCAAGAAGAGCTTTTGGAGATTGCGGAGAAAACTGATGTTTTTGCCAGAGTATCACCCGAGCAGAAACTGCAACTTGTGAAAGCTATTCAAGCAAGCGGTCATGTTGTGGCGGTAACCGGCGACGGGGTAAATGATGCACCCGCCTTAAAACAGGCAGATATCGGAGTCGCTATGGGAGTAAGGGGAACAGATGTCTCCAAAGAGGCTGCAGATATAGTTCTAACTGATGACAACTTTGCATCTATTGAAGCGGCTATTGAGGAGGGACGTGGAATATTTGATAACATCACAAAATTCATCACATGGACTCTACCAACAAATTTTGGCGAAGCCGCTCTTATCTTGTTTGCTATTATTGCAGGGTTCGCTCTGCCTATGCTTCCCGTACAAATTCTTTGGGTGAACATGACCACTGCACTCTTTCTAGGTTTGATGCTCATATTCGAACCAAAGGAGAAGAACATAATGAAGCGTAAACCTCGTAATCCCGGTGTTCCAATACTTTCCAGATCGCTTGTTCAAAGAATTGTCATTGTAAGTGTGATAATCCTTGCCGGAACCCTTGGGTTATTTGTATTGGAAGAGAACTGGGGAGCTAGTTTGGAAGAGGCTCGAACAGTTGTAGTCAATGGGGTAATCCTGATTGAAATGTTCTATCTCCTTAATTCGCGGTCGCTTAGAGAATCCATCTTCCGTGTGGGATTCTTTTCTAATAGGTGGATACTTATTGGAATCGCGAGCATAATTATGCTCCAAATCTTCTACACATACCTCCCTGTAATGAATTCGCTTTTTAGGAGCGCGCCAATAAGCATAGAATCATGGGCAAGACTAGTCGCAGTTGCACTATCTGCATTTGTAATCGTAGAACTAGAAAAATGGATCACAAAAAGAAAAAATCCCATCTAGAATGTCAGTGCAAGAGCTTGATGAGCTGTTACCCACATTTAGGGATCTCTTGAAAAATTGCATCTATACTATTATGTTTGAAAATGGAATGGACAGACAACCATTAGGATAATAACCTATATTCCTCCGTCTTTTGTAGCCATTTGAATAACCTTCAATTGTAATGGGCCAAATAATACCTCTTCAAAATCCTATTATCTGACTCAGGACAGTGATAACAATGATCGTGTAGATAATAAGGAAAACACTTCTGTCAATGCTACCTACAACGTATAGAAATCTCCAGAAATTGCCAATTCTGCCCGCAGAACCAACAACGTCTGTAAAAAAAGCCCCAGTTAGAATTGCCTTGTTCTCTTCTCTGAAGCCTTTCCTCTTCTCTCATTTCAATAGAAGCCTCAGTATCTCTAATATTGGTACAGTACGCATGACTAGTTTCGTGTGTCT
>CAYWRR010000259.1:0-3454 GCA_964460425.1 uncultured Nitrososphaera sp. | reverse complement strand
GATAAAACTGCTGGTTCGCTAGGGTTTTTTGTAAATCCTGCTCCTGCAGCAGATTCTAACATTCTTAATCCGTTTCAATTGAGGGAAGTACGTTATGCTCTAAACTATCTGATAGACCGAGACTTCGTGATCAATGAGATTTTGAAAGGCTATGGCAGTTCTCTTATTGGTCCATTTGGCATATATTCACCGGAATATCTGAACATTATCGATACAGTTGAATCATTTGGGTTTAGGTATAATCCTTCCCTTGCATCAAACATAATTTCTGAGGCGATGATCGCGGCAGGCTCTACAAATGACGGTAGCCAGTGGGTCTTCAATGGAAGTCCTGTTACCATAAAGGTGCTTATAAGACAAGACGATGTCCAAAAGCAATCAATGGGTGAGCTGGTCGCCTCAGAGCTTGAAAAGATTGGCTTCAGTATTCAGAGAGATTACGGCGATCTAAATAAAGCAAACACAGTAGTATACGGTTCAGATCCAAGTAATTTGCAATGGCAAATATACACCGAGGAGCTTGGAGGCACCAGCGCATTTGTGAGGTACAATCCAATAACCCCTGCCCAGATGTATGCTACTTGGTTGAGCGGAATGCCGGGATCTCAGAACCCCAGCTATTGGAACTATCAAAATACTACGCTTGATGAGATTACCCAGAAGATAGCTTTTTTTAACTTTACATCCGAAGAGGAAAGGAACCAGCTTCTAAGTGATGCGGTAAAGATGGGCATCCAAGAATCGGTGAGGGTCTTTGTTGCCCAGAAGACTGACCCCTTTGTTGCTTCTGCCAACGTACAGGGTTTGGTAAATGATTTTGGTGCAGGGATAACAAACAAGTATTCTCTACTTAACGCGAGATCAGGTGATGGCAGTAATTCACTTGACATCGGAGTCAAGCAGATCCACCAAGGGTCTTGGAACACAATAACAGGTCTGCAGGACTTGTATAGTAGAAGTATCTATTTCATGGTTGCAGATCCTGACACATTCAGACATCCGTATACTGGAGAGGTGATCCCATTTCGAAGCCCCTGGACAGCTATCGCGACAGAAGGACCTCTTGGTAAATTAGATGTGCCTTCTGATACAATAAAATGGAATCAAACACTGCAGCAGTGGGTTGAAGCAAGCGAAGGATCTACTGCCACAAGTAAGGTGACGTTCACGCCGCTTTATTCAAACTGGCACCATGGCATCCAAATGGATATTTCTGACATGATGTATGCTGATTATTTCAGCTATGAATGGGGCACTGACACTGGCCCAGGAGATCGCACAGTAGATCCTGAATATACCCCAATAGCAAGTGAAGCACTCAAACTTTCCAAAGGCCTGAGGTACGTTGCCAATGATAGAATTGAATCCTACATTGACATTTGGCATTACGATGAGAAGGAGATTGCTGACTCAGCACTATTCTTCCCCAATGAGCCATGGGAGATTCTTGCTGCATCTGAAAGAATTGTCATGGATGGCAGACTTGCTTATTCTAGAAGCGAAGCACAAGCCAAGGGGATTGGTTGGTACGACCCGATCATAAGAGAGCATGCAGATATGATCAAAGCGGAGCTTCAAAAAATGAAAAATGAGCAATTCGTGCCACCCCCTCTAAGGGATATAGTAACGGTCCAAGATGCCATCCATCGTTACGATGTCAGCATAAGCTGGATTGAAAACCATGACCATGCAATAATTAGCAATGGTGCGTTCTATCTTGATAACTTCAATGTAGCAGGGGGAACAATAACTATTAGTGCATTCAGAGACGTGTCATATCCATTTGAAGAGGGTCACTGGTCTCAATATGAGACGCCTGCACTTGCTGACATTATCAGCGTTGATGTGCCGCGAACAGTAACGATGGGTCAGGCTACCCCAATTAAACTTAATGTTGAGCTCGCCGGCCAGCCAAGCAGCAATGTTACTGTGAACTACTTTGTTTCAAATAGGGATGGAATAGTGGTAATAAGAGGAGAGGCCCAGCCTGAAAGCCCAGGACAATTCAATATTGATCTGACGTCAGATATGACTGCTAAGTTATCTCCCGGACCTAATCAGATCAAGATATTTGCAACTAGCAACGAAGCCCTTCGCCCAGACATTTCCTCAAGCACTATTCTTGCCGCTCCTGGGGCACTTGCCGCCATTCAAGGTACAAATAACAACAATCAGATGGATGGCGATCAGTAGGGTGTGAATAATGCGGAATGGACCACGATAGTATGTATATGATGTTTAATAGGATCTATCCTTGATCAGGTCCACAGGTTACCAACTATGACAGATATAAGTAGTGCAGTCTTGGATATGAACACATTTTGATTTTGTTAAAAAATATCTACAAAGGATACAACGATAATACAATATTCTTCATTGACGAGTCCGAACTACATCTACACCCTCATTATCAGAGAAAGTTGTTACAACACTTCATCGAAAGAGCAACTAACAATCAGTTTTTCCTGACTACTCATTCCACTATTTTTTGTCGTCAACAAGACGGATTACTTCACCCATACTTAGTAAAGAAGGATAAAGAAAAGTAACAGCATCATCCGCATCTGAAAACGCAGTCGGTATTATTAATTCAAATGTGACAAACAACGATTACGTCATTACCTGCTTCTTCCGCCTTAGCTATATCTAGCTCTGCCATTCCAGACCGTGTGGACCCACCAGTCTGACCGGCGTATGCAGATGCCATTGCGTTCTGTGAAAGTACTGTAGTAACAGCTATGATTGATGCAACTGTTACTATTAACAACATGCCAATTATTTGTGGGTTAATCATTCTAAGAAAGAAGATTGCACAAATATTTATGCGCTCTACTGTGGGTTCAAGTCACATTGAACAGATCCCCTAGTGAATCTTTGAAAACTATCGTCAATTATGAGTCAAAAACCAACCTAGCTCAGAGGCCATATGTGAGGCTCTCGAAAATCGAAGCATGTATACATAGTACTAATTTGCAGACATAAACATTGTGTGAAGATGTCACACAGTCCCTAAATAATTAGTTAAGCAGTAGCTTTGAGAACAAAAGATAGTAGTGAATGAATAAAACGTTTAGTCTAGTCGAATGAGTGAAAGCAACTCTGACGGACAGTCGTTATTTGCAGCTAATGATTGGGTAAATTATTGGGTATTGCTATCACCATATCGATCCAGCCCCGTTCGTCAATAACTAAAACAGACTTCCCGAACTGGACTGGTAAATCGATAGACGTTCTATTCTCAGCCATGATTGTGTATGTCAACGTATCAGTATTCGTATCATAGACTGGATCGAATAGCTCTATGATAGCGGTTTCTAGCTCACCTGTCTGGGTATTTTCTACTATTAAAGCTTAATTTGGCGCATCTACAGCAAAACTGTTAGGTCCAGCAGTCCAGTTACCAACAAAGTCAGAACTACTAACAGTTTCTACTATTCTTTCTGGTCTATCCGAA
>CAYWRR010000258.1:0-3460 GCA_964460425.1 uncultured Nitrososphaera sp. | reverse complement strand
TGACTAGCAAATAGTAGTAGTCATCAGAACCGGCGAAACTATCTTAAACCATAGAGTCAAAGCTATGTTTGGAGTGATAGCCAACAACAATAACGACGACGACAACTATAACGAAATCAGGAAGAGCAATTAGAAGAAGAGTTGCAAAAGGAGGGTCTAACCCCACTCTCCTTTTCCTGATAATAATAATAACCACTTTATCGCTGTCTTGGCAGATTCCGGTATTAACATCGATATCCTAAAATAGGCGATATATGAAAGGCTTAAGTTCATCAGAGTGGGCCCAAGGGGGTTTGAACCCCTGGCCGACCGGTTATGAGCCGGGCGCTCTGCCAGGCTGAGCTATGGGCCCAAACAAAAAATTTGAAGAGTAAAAGTATGTATAAAGGTTTGGAGAATTAAAGGAACTGTGGCAGCTAACAGTAAATGTGGCTCCCGTTTAGGCCGACTACATACTTTTCATGAACTGAATCAAGCAGCATGTTCTGTGCTTGCAGTGATTTGATAGCTGCATTAACTGCAGCTTCATGTCTCTCTGATGGGATCCTCTGTAAGATCTCTCTCCATACTTGTGCATGTCTCACGTCTGCTTCTTCGTGTATCTCAAAGTATTTTGTTGCGTCCTCGCTGTCAATACCATACAACTTTTTCAGTCCATCGATCTTGCTCCTGCTTATCTTTGGAAGCTCCATTTCGTAGGCATACATTGCTGCTACTGCTTCTTCAAACGTAAGGCCTGCAAGTCCCATCAACTTGGCGACAGCTTCGTTAGTCTTTTCCGAGCCACCATAACTGATAAGATCGCTCCTTGAAAGGCCAAGTGCTGTGGCAAATCTTACCCACAGATCCACGTGTTCTGCCTCCTCTCTGGCGTTATTAGTTATAATAATATCATCATGATTGTCTGTCACCTCGGCAATGCTTTCAACAAACTTTGGGACTATCTTGACCAGCTGAAAATATTCTTTTGAATAACCCTGAAGCTGATCAATTGTTAGCTTGCCCTCTGACCACATTTTGTAGAAAGAGTGCTTTAGCAGACTGCGCCTTTCGATTTCTGAGTGGATCCTCTGAACAACATTGTCTTCCATATCAGTAATCTTCTTTCTCTCTCCAAATAGAAAAACCTTATGAAATCTAGCAAGAAAGGATTTTATGTGAAGGTTCTTACAAAAATTGCGAATGCTCCGGTGGTGTAGTAGCCGTCTTCTCTCTTGATATGGCTGCACAATCCGGTCAAGCATAGCGGCCTTTCGAGTCGCTGATCCCGGGTTCAAATCCCGGCCGGAGCATTTTTCTTGTTTCCTAGTTTTATTAGCTGCCCTCACAGCTCACTACTGTAGTGCCCTGCATTGCCTGATTCTGCATTCAGAGTAGTGACCTATATATACCCCTATTGGCGGCAATAGCACTTCTCGAGAACACGTGAAAATACATTGCAATTAGCCAGGCGGGTGTCCCGCAAATATCTTCGGTTGAAGAACCCTTCAGCAGTCTCTCTCTGCTATGGGCATTCTCCATGCAAACAGACAAGATGATTATTATTATTATTACCTTTCTTGCTGCTCTCTATTTCTGCGTGTTACTGGGAAAACTGAACTTCATTCTCCCGTGATGTTTTTTCTGCTTCTATTATGATGCTAGTAATCTTCCTGTTATTCACTTGCTTGCCAGCCATGTAAAGTTGCTCGCTCAGGACCTTGACATTTTTAAAGCCAGCCTTTTTGATACTGTCAAGATAATGTTCCTCCGTAAGCGCACCATCTAAGCAACTACACCATTTCACTACACTAACTGAGCTTGGAGCGACCTCTGCATCCGTAACCAAATCTGAAATGACCATCCTGCCGCCTTGCTTGAGAATCCTATAAACTTCCCTAAATGCACTTACCTTGTCAAGAGTAAGGTTAATGACACAGTTACTGATGACCAAGTCGGCAGTGCTATCGTTAACTGGAATTTTCCTTTCAATATCGCCCTGTCTAAACTCCACATTCAAGTAGCCGTGAAGTTTGGCATTTCTTCTTGCTTTTTCAAGCATCTCATCTGTCATATCTATTCCGATGACTCTCCCGCGTGCTCCAACCTGCTTGGCTGACAGGAAAACATCAATACCGGCACCAGAGCCCAAATCAACAACTGATTCACCCTCCTTGATACCAGCAAAGTTTAGTGGTGCTCCGCATCCGACGCCCAGAATAGATTCCTTTGGTATAGACTCTAAATCCTTTTCATTGTATCCAATCACGTTGGCGACTTGATTGCGAGATGTTGTTGCCAACGAACCTGCTGTTGTGCTTCCGCAACCGCATTGACTTGGCATGCAACAGGATTCAGAATTGCCACCTAATGCAATCTTGGTGTATTGCTTTCTTATATCATCCTTTTTGATATGTGCTTCCATTTGTTGTATGTTTACCTAGGAAACTATTTAAGCTGTCAAGGATAAACAATAACAGTTAATTTAGAAATGGAAACTAGGAGCTATGGCAGAAAATCTGAACTTCCGCTCTACAAAGGTGACTGCAGTTTTTTTGAAGGCTACGATCCGTCATCGCTGATGTATGAAACCTCTAGACTCAGGAACTTGATCACAAAGAGAGGAACACTTGAAATTCTAATACCCCTATGCTGTTCGACCAGTCCAGTAAGGTATAAGAAGTTCCGGGAGACTCTCAAGGGGTTTAGCAGCAAGACACTTGCTTATAGGTTACACGAACTTGAAAAAAGCGGTATACTGGAGAGGCGTTCATATAACGAAATTCCTCCTCGAGTCGAATATCGCCTCACGCCTAAAGGTCAAGAATTGGTAGAGTCCATAATAAACTTGCTACAATGGATGAGAAAGTGGTCGATTGTAGCAACTAACCAACCTCAGCCACTACACCAGAAGAGCAAGAGCTAAGGACTATAGAGACGTATGCGCTGATAGAATATGCAGAGGTCGCAGGCTACAATATGGCCATCCAGCTGGCGACGAGAATAAACATTGGTGAAGCAATAATGCCATTGAGGAAAAAATATACAGGAGGAAGAGAAGATGGTTGCATGGATGAGAGCTAATCTGCCTTCTAATTTTGTGCAGCTATGGTCAAAAATTGATCACAAACAGAGGTCGCAATAACAATAACAATACTATAGAGGTTATAATAGGATTTGAAGGAGGAGATGGAAGCCACTGAGGGATATGATAGGTTTTTACACAGATACACTTAGTCACGGAGTTTCTTTTGAGCAGCTGCTTTGGCTAAAGCATCCAATATTTTCTGCTTTGCATCCTTTTCTTTTTTTGAGGATTCTTTTCCTTCAACCATCTCTTTGAACTGAATAGCATTGACCACAGCCTTGCTACCATAGTGATTATTGAAGTAAATTCGCAATCTCTTTGCTTTAGGGTCTTTTGTTATTGTGTTGACCTTTTCAGTCCAAGGCTTCAGTTCTTCTTCTTCATAAAGATAGT
>CAYWRR010000257.1:0-3461 GCA_964460425.1 uncultured Nitrososphaera sp. | reverse complement strand
TGTGGCAGTTGGAAAGTACTATAGCAAGTTTCTTGCAGAGAATGGCTTCAAGATTGAAGTTGAGGAGATAAATGCAGAGTATAGAAAGGCAGGTGCAAATACTGTTGCAAAGCTTGTTCCTGATAGGATGCTCAGCTCACTTGTAATTTGCGGCAGCAGCGAAGACTGCAAACAATCACTTTCAAAATTTCTTTCGACAGGAATTACCCTGCCCATTCTTCAGTTTAACCCTGTTGGTGATTCAGAAAGCTCATTTAAGGAGATGCTATCAACCTTCTAGAATGCGCAAAGTAGCAGTGTCCTCTTGGGCAACCTCAACATTTACCAAAGGCTCAAAGATGTCATTATTCGATCTGGCCTCCGAGACTTCAGTACAGCTAATAAGACAGAGCGGCATCCTTACAAAGGAAATTGATGCTGTCTTGTTTTCTAGCTGTGCAACTGACCAATATAGCTCTACGATAATATCTGAGATGCTCGGTATACATCCAAGGATTTCATATCGCATAGACAATCTCTGCAATTCAGGCACCAATGCTGTCGCTTCTGCTTTTGCTAATATTGCGTCCGGCTTATGTAATACCGTACTCGTTGTTGGAGCAGAAAAGGTAGACAGTCCTGGTAACAAGCTGTTGTGGGACATCACTCGAGGATCTTTTATGTTTCCAGTACATTGGGCCGCAATATTTGCAAAAGCCCACATGAGAAAATACGGCACAACTGAAGAACAGATGGCTATGGTTTCTGTGAAGAATCGTAGAAATGCCACTAAAAACCCTCTCGCCCTTTTTAGAAAGGAAGTTGTCTTAGAAGAAGTGATGAATTCAAAAAAGATAGCCTCTCCTATCAAGCTACTAGATTGTTCTGCTCCATGCGAGGGCGCTGCTGCGATACTATTAGTATCTGAAGAAAAAGCACGGAGCCTAGACAACCCCGTCTTCATAAAGGGAATAGGTCAGCAAACAATCTCAGCCAGCTTTGCAAAAGCGACAACTGACCTCACAACAATTGAGACGACTAGGCTGGCCGCTCGCAGAGCATTTGAAATGTCCCATATAGAACTATCCAAGATAGATGTGGTAGAACTGCATGATGCATTTACAATTCTTGAAATCTTGGCATATGAAGACCTAGGGTTTGCAAAGAAGGGCGAAGGAGGAAAATTCGTCAACCAAGAGCAAATAGTGATAAATCCTAGAGGAGGTATAATCGGATGTGGCCATCCTGTTGGAGCCACTGGTGTGGCACAAGTTGCTGAAATCGCGTCTCAACTTGCTGGGAAAGCAGAAGAGAGGCAAGTAAATAACTGCAAGACAGGGCTTGTTCACAATCTAGCTGCCGCTGGCTCTTCAGCATCAGTGATTGTCATGGGTGTGTGATGATCTCTTGCAGGAGTTCATTGAAAACTTGAATAAAGGTAAATTTCTGCTGCCGATCTGCAGGTCATGCAAGGCTAAAGTATGGCCGCCGTCTCGTTATTGCCCACTGTGTCTTTCAAAGACATCACTTCGAAATATTGATACTAGCGGAACCTTGGTACATTTCACACAATCGTATCTCAAAGGCATGGAAGGTTGCTATGGTCTTGTTGAAATGTCAGGAATTAAACTGATTGGATCGTTCGAGACCTTCAAATTGAGAGAGGGCTTAAAGGTAAAAATGGTCAGGTGCGGTGTCAGACCAGATGGGACTCCATATTACTTTTTTAAACCAATCAAGGGTCGATATTAATATACGGTAGCGAATAACTCTAGGATGTATACATATGAGTTATGACCGGTTCATTGATGAGAGACTCCTTACAAGTCGTGATGCTCTCAACAGGCTGCAGATTAAAATAAAAGTACTTCAAATTGACGAAAATGCCCGTGATTTTTCACAGCGCTTTGGGCGCAGGGTGCTTGTCCAAAAGGTACTTTTGACTATCAAATACAATGATACTGAAGAAGTCGAAGAGAAGGAGCTTGATGTGGAGGACATTGAAAAGAAGATAAAAAAAGAAAGGCTGTTCAGTTCGTCGAATCGCTGGCTTGCTTCAAGTGATATCAAAAATGGGTATGTAGTTGCAAACCGTCACCTCGATTTGCTTGCCGACGCGATTGCACTTGATATAATTTCTATATGAGAATATTTCAAAACTCGAGTTTTGAAATATTATGGTAGGAGCTTGTTCACCCATTCAGGGGGTTTTAGGCTAAGACCTTGATAGACTCTCAAAGGAACAATCATGATTATAGTCATAGCGCCGCTCGTCAGACTCGAACTGACGACCCACTGGTTAACAGCCAGTTAAGCTTCGGAGCACAATACCGCGCAGCGAATTTGCTCTACCATGCTGAGCTAGAGCGGCGCACTATTACAGCAAATCCAAGGACAAAATAAATCTTTGGGCTTACCTAATCTATGCCTTCCTCTTTAGAGTAGATGTATAGCCCATCAAGGAACACTCGCTGGTCTTTCCCCTTTGTCTTAGTCGATAGCTCAATGTTAGCAGCCGTTTGGGAAACATCTTCTAGGCTTGGGCCCTGAATGACCACATCCTCTCCAACGACGCTCACCTTAGTAGCATCTCCCATTATTTGGGAGATCCTTGCAGATCTTTCACCGTAAAAGTTCTCGACATGCACCTCTTTACCCTTTACTTTGACAGAAATTGGGAAGTGTGCAAATATGATCTTAAGCTTATATGTATAGCCTTTCTCCACACCTTTTATCATTGCTGCGATTACGCTGCGCGCTGTCTTTGTCACAGCAAAATCGCGCTTTCGAGTTCCATAGGGTTTTATTGTTATCTTGTTGCCTTCTACTGTTACTGTAGCTGGAAGCTTTGTAAAATCCTTCTTTAACTTGCCAATTCTGCCTTTTACCTCTATGAGGTTACCTTCTTTTCTTATCGTGACACTAGCAGGAGCTTCAACTTGTTCTGCTATTTCCTGCTCAGTAAACGTAGCCAACTAAAACCCCTCCAAGGTTCTGCGCCTGCGCTTCATGGTGAGACATTATACCTTTGCTGGTAGATACAAGAAGTATGCCCATTGTATACGCTGGCAGAAACTGTCTTTCCCAACTCACGTATCCGTTCTTTTTGACTGAAAAGCGTGGCGTAACTATGCCGCACTTGTTTATCTTGGCTAAAAGCTGAACTCTAAACTTGCCGGCTCTGCCATCGTCAATCTGCTCAAACTCCCCTATGTAGCGATGTTTCTGCATCACCCGCAGCACCTCGCTCGCAAACTTGGACGCAGGAACTACGATGCACTCCCTCTTTCTCCTCGACTCGTTATTGTAAATGGTTGTAAAGAGGTTAGATAGAATATTTAATGCTGGCATTTTATGCTTTCTTCACCTACCCGTACTTAGCAAATCCTATGCTATTAGCAACCTCTCTAAAGCACTGCCTACAAAGCATCAAGTTGTATGTGCGTATCAGTCCATTATATGAACCACACCTTTTGCATCAC
>CAYWRR010000256.1:0-3468 GCA_964460425.1 uncultured Nitrososphaera sp. | reverse complement strand
CCAATAGCCTTAGATGAGGAAAACAAGAAAAATATCTTTAATCCTTTGACTAGCAATCTTGCTTCAATTTTTGATGCTTCAATTACTATTATTATTACTGACCTGGCACAATTAGATAGTTCTTCTAGGATGTCATTCATCAATGAGCAGAGAAATCAGTTAAATTCAGATAAACTACTGCACTGGCTTGCAACTACTATAATGAATAATACAAAATCATATGATGACGCAGCAAAGATAGTTCTTGGTATATGTAATTTTGGTGCTTATTCATCGGGCTTGAATTTTGTATTTGGCCAGGCTTTCCTGACTGGAGGTGTGGCAGCAATATATCTTCCAAGACTAAGACAAGGTTTTTATGGTCTAGGTGCCGCCGACGATACAATCCATATTTGTTGAACATGTGCTCAAGGAAGCTACGCATGAGGTTGGTCATGCATTTGGAGTAGATCACTGTCCAAGACAGTCCTGTGTTATGCAATTTAGCAACTTACTTGTCGACACTGACCGCAAGACAAAGAATTTCTGCAACATATGCAGAAACAAATTGCATCAGAAATAAGTGGATCTTTTGACAAATGGTAGTTAGATTGTTTGATAGTACATGTTCCCTAGGTTGCTCTATTTTTCAGTTAACTGAGTCATCTGTGGGGGGAGCTGTTATAGTGTTAAAAAACAAGGGCTCTGAAGGTTCAGAGAGAAAAAACCTTCGAAGTTGAGACACAATAAGAACTGAAGGGTGTTGTTGAGTGAGACTTGAACCTCATAAATCAGGTTCATTATCATATCAACATGTTTAGATGTACATTTCTTTCACCACATATCTATCTATATACCCAATCACCTCCTATTCCTCCCCCCCCCGCCCGTGAATCAAATTACTCAACTATACAGTAGAAAGAAAATTTCATTTTTAGTATAAGATAAATGCGCGCATGGAGAACTACTAACCTGGGCTATGGTCCAAGAGGCAAATAAGTCCCTTCTTGTTGGTACTTTGGAAGAATTAAAACATAAAGGCTATCTTTCTGTTACGGCTCAAGGACACGATATTGTATTGTTTTACCACGAAGGAGAAGTATATGCTCTTGACAATCGTTGTCCCCACATGGGTTTTCCTCTAAGTCGAGGAAGTACCAAGGATGGTATATTGACCTGTGACTGGCACCATGCTAGATTTGATATTAAAACTGGAGGTTGTTTTGATTTGTGGGCTGATGATGTGCCTGTTTTTGCTGTGAATGTTATCGACGGCAATATTTTTGTAAATACCCAGGGAGCCAAGAAAAGGAGGAAAGAAGAGCTCCATACGTATTATCTGCGAAGATTAAATGATGCGATGGAGCAAAACATACCACTCATTATTGCCAAGTCAGTACTAACACTTGACTCACAGGAAGTCTCTAGCTCTGACCTATTTAGGAAAGGATTGGAATATGGGACAAGATACAGACAAGAAGGTTGGGGTGCAGGAATGACGATTCTTACTTGTATGATGAACCTAGCTCCGTATTCAAGAAGATCCGAAGATAGGCTTCGAGCAATTTATCATGGTCTCTCAGCTGTTGCTGATGACTGTTCTGGACAACCCCCTCGATTCGCGGTCAACCCATTGCCAGATGTACAAAGTACCTCTGCAGATGTTGGGAGGCTGAAGCGATGGTTCCGTCACTTTATAGAGGTTCGTGATGCTGATGGAGCTGAGCGCTGTCTTGTTACTGCGATAAGAGCTGGAATGAAACCTCATACCATAGCAGATATACTGTTTTCAGCAGCTACTGACTACCGTTATCTTGATTCCGGGCATGTTCTAGATTTTACTAATAAGGCCTTTGAAGCCCTTGATATGGTGGGATGGGATATGGCTGAACAAGTACTGACTAGCCTTGTCACACTTTATGCCAAAGCGACAAGGATGGAGGAAAGGAGTTCGTGGCGACATCCTATCGATATTTTAGCACTGTTAAATGATTGTTTTGACAAGCTTCCTGTTGTATTAGAAAAAGGTAAGCAAAGTCAGAACACCTGGAAACCTAGCAAGGAAATCGTAGATGTATTGTTGGGAGATAACCCCATTGCCATTGTAGATGTACTTATTGAATCTCTGCAAGATGGTGCAAAGCAAGAAGAATTGGCTGCGATAGTAGCTTATGCCGCTGCCCTTCGAATTGCTCAGTTTCCCATTACCAATGAATACTCTGACTGGGACACTGCCCTTCACACTTTTACATTTGCCAATGCTGTTCAACAGGCTATCTGTAGGCTGCCTTCATCCAAGGAACTTTTGCGTGCAATATTTGATATCGCAATGTCAAACTATCTTAATAGATTTCTAAATGTACCTGCCTTGACAATTCCTTACGAGAAGGAAGGACCAACCAATAATCATAAAGATGGCGAGAACAATGGGGAAAATATATTGGACAGATTTCTAGATACGCTTGACAAGCGCCACCAGGTAAATGAAGCCGCAAAGATGGTTGCCAGGTGTCTTTCTACGCAAGAAGAAAAAGAACTCTATGCAATTCTTGTGCATGCCCTACTAAGAGAGGATAGAAGTTTCCATACAATTCAGATGTTAGATGCAGCTTTTAGACAGAAGGTTGAGCTTCAGCGCCTTCAAATTTTGGACGGTATCAAACCTATTTCGCATGTCTTTATAGCGGCTGCACGCTACTTGGCTGCTCATACACCAACTGCACGTGCACAAGGACAAACATTTGAAATTGCAAGGAGGCTACATCAAGGTGGAAAGCTGTATGAAGAAATTGATTGATAATTTTAGGTTCAGTTCTCTTTTACAACTTCCTAGGTTTGATATAATGCTGCTAAATTGTAAGTAGAGTAGCTGAGACCATAGGGGTCCGGCAGAAAAACCTTCAGAAGATAGACCCAATGAATCAGGGTGGCACGAAATGAAAATTGAGGTCTAGTTAGCTTATACATCTACGTATTCGGTATAGATTTTTTGCTGTTGGCGCTTTTAAGTCATACTGTGCTCACTAGCGATATCGAGCACGGATTTTGGCATCATCATACCTAGATTGAACAGGGGGTATAAAGCCAGTTAAATATCTGCACAAGGATGTTCGGAGTTCACTTAGATCATTGCTCGTTGTTAGATTATTTTAGACCACATAGTTCTGAGTTTATCAGCAGAGGATTTTGCTTCACTATTATTTGTAAAAACTTCTAAAGTAATTGTTCTTTCATAACCAATATCCTTTAGTGCTTTAATTGCTTTTTCATGATCTATTAGCCCTTCGCCGATTGGCAAATGTTCATCGTTTTTTCCATGATTATCATGCCAATGAATATGAATTATTTTTTCTTTAAATGTGTTTATATAATCGAGTACTGACTTCATGCCTCCTGAGGTAAAAGCATGAGGAATATCTAGGTGAACAAATAATGAAGTAACATTGTTAATGATATATTCGAATTCATCTACTCGATGTATCCCGTTTG
>CAYWRR010000255.1:0-3501 GCA_964460425.1 uncultured Nitrososphaera sp. | reverse complement strand
CAGCTCTTGTCAGCTTTTGTGGCTTGAATCTAAAAAAACATAAGTCCATTTTAGAAGACATCGAACACAATGAGGTGATAGAGAGAAGAGAAGCAACAATAGGAAAAAGAATGGTCACAATCTATAGGCCAACACAAAGAGGTATTGCGTTTTGCGGAGATATCCTTGAGCCCTATGAAAAGATGTTTCCAAGGAGGAGAGATGAAATTAAAAATAAAAATAGTACCGCAGTAGAAGATGAAAAGAAGGATAATACAGACTTAATTATGCTAGTCCTGATCTAACCCGAATTGTGAAGCTATCTTTCTATCTATTGCTTCCTTTTCTTTTCGATATTCTTCATATCTTTTTTTCCATTGACTCATAGAGTAATATTGCCTTATGCCGGTAAAAAGCCATATTACTGAAGTAATGATGACTGCTCCAAGCAGCACAGTTAGAACTAGACCAAATTCGTTCTCTGTCTCTAGTACAGCGAAGAATGATGGATGAAACAAGAGGTAAACAGAAAGCGCAATAGCTAGTGGAGCTAGAACAATTGCAGAAAGTGACATGCCCAAAAGTATTCTCCTTATATAGTGTATTTGATGAATGAAGCTATCTAGCAGAGTCAAAATATCTTGGCGGGTTGATGAGGCTAAACGATCTTGATTGTCACTGCTCATAGTCTCAACCCTTCTCATAAACACTATTTTATTTTACAGTTATGTCTCCTTTCATTTCTGGATGGATATTGCAATAATAGTGAAAGGTGCCAGGTTTGTCAGCAACAAAGGTAATGGTTTGGCTATCAGAGAAAGCCAAATCTTTGGAATGGACATTGAGTTCATCTATGTTAAAGTTATGTTTTGAATGGGTTTCATAATCCTCATTTACCATATGCATAGATTGCAAACTTCCTCTGCTGAAAACATATTGAGGGTTTACGATACCTCCATTGCCGCCGCCCCTTAATCCTTTGGCACTGCCAGAAGACATGCTAACCCAAGCATAACCTGAACCAGCAGAATATTTTGCTTTAACAAAGTGATTACTTGGTATACCAAAAACTGGAGCGTTGCCATTTGTAGGGATCATGGATCTGTAGCCAACGATGCTAATGCCCGAAAGGATGGCTGCGATTATTCCATAAGTAATAATTCTCTTCCTTGTCATTTTCGCAAAAGATGGTGATGAATGCCGATTCTGTTGCCGCCGCTTCTTTGTCATATAGGTTGATCTTTTCAAATGACTATTTATATTATGATTAATATAGTTAATTCTTGTTATATCATTGGTTTCCTCCTCATCTTCTTTTTCTTTTTCTTTTTTTATTATGAGGTTTCGACCTCAGCGTCCTTTGACAACAAGGGCATCTAGTCCCCTTCCATTTAATGAAGATATCACATATCTGGCACCTTTTGTATCCTTCGATATAATAGCTACTTCTTCTATCTTTCGTCGCCCTATATCTCTCACAAACATTTCTGCAAGCCATTTCTTGGTGTATTTTATGACCCTAGCGAATTTCCATTTCTGCTTTAAGTATATACGTTGTGATTAACATGGTTAAGTCAGTCTTTTTATTAGAAACTGACTACCAACCATGGAAGATTTTCTTGGCAAGGGTATGTGTCATAGATATAAACAATCGCAATTATAACGCTGTTTTGACTAAAATATGTGCAAGGCAAGAAGGACTTTGCCGCTTCTGTGCTGAAAAAAATAAGAGATAAGGATACTATAATAAGTAAAGCACGCAGCAGAAGGAGAAAGTATTTTCACAAGAAATGTGCTGAAAGGATAGGACTGCTTTGAGAGTATGTGTAGAGCCTTATGCTTATTCTTGAACTGGTTTTCAGTATCAAGAAACTGATAGTGATTCTTAAATACCTAGTAAGAGTAGTATATATATCTGTATATATATATATTGTACATTGTATGCAAAACGACCCATGCAGCAGCTACTATTATCATTGTGGCTGTTATAGTCATGCGTGTTACTCCCAGCTCCGTTGTATTATTGTGAAATTTCGACACTCTTGCTTATGGATAAATTTTGCAAAATTCACAGTAACATAGTTGGGAATCGAGCTGATATGAGAAGTAACAATGGCAGAAAGCATATGAGAAACAAGACGCATGGCCACATGCCGCTAACAGATGCCCGGAGCTTCCACCTGTACTTCAACCTGTATGCGCACAATGACTGAAGGTATATACTCTTTTGCCATTATGACGTGGAGCAGAAATCCAGGAGCACTTATAGTCATGATTTTGTTAAACTTTCAAGGCTGTCACTCACTAAAAGAAATCCCACCTGAGCCTCCCGCTTTCATTGTATTTTAGCTCGTACACCTCATCAGATGCAAGTGGGATGGCTTCTACCTTGCTTTCTTGGCAGACAGGGCACAAAAAAGGATCGCGATACCTTGACAAATTGGGCTCAATTACTGAAGCGCACCAGAAGCATATATCGCATATCATGAAGTAATATCTCCTGCCATGTGTCTTGGCGGTTGCGAGTATTGTGTGTTCCCTGTTAAGCATTGGGCTGCTTATACATGATGCCAATTAAAGTTGGATTAACGTTGTTAATTGACCCAATTAACCATTAGCTAAAAAGCAACTCCCGACTTTTACCTACCTAGCAGGATCAGAACTATCTTCTTACAAAGGGATGCAATTGTGATATGAAGCAGGGTATCGTCCCATAGAGCTAAGAAAGCTTGGCATAACAGTGCTTGTGCAATACTATGCTGTGCAATACTATGCTCACTGCACTCTATGCTCATTGCACCAACACACCACGCGTCAGAGTGCTTGGCTACGTTCAAGAGCACCCTGAGACAAGAGTGAGCGGCGGGAAGGAGCTCCTAGATGAATTGCATCTGTCAGCCAACCTTAAGCCCATAGCCTAGCAACATAAGTAGGTTATTCGCCGGTGCGTCATGACTGACATAGCAGCTCGCTTCAGCATCGACGCGCCGTTAGTTAGTTTTGAAAGCGAGCAATACATGACCAATAGAACCCTAATGTATGCAAACAAGAACAGCAACCCATTATTGACACATATATAGGTGTCAAATGAGTAGACCTAAATTTCCATTTTGTGTTATCGACCCATCAACTTTCTTTTTCTGAAGGTTTTCCTGCAGGAACCTTCTGGATCCACGTTATTTTTCCTTCAAACCTAGCGAACTAGAGCAAGTGGCGCCTTTGCTCGGCATGAGAATATCCAAAGAAGTAGGATTGGGAAAGTAACCATGCCCATTAAATTAGATACGGTCATTGAGAAGGTCTACTGCATGAAAAAAAATAACTCGATCTTCTGAAGGATCTTTTACACTTGCAAAGATTTATAATTACTGTTGTTGTGCTTTGCACCAGCTATGTATCATACTGCTACTGCAAATTTGATTTGAAGATATACTCACAGCTTGAATGCATTCCTCATCCCAATCATCAGCAAATCTGGTTTCTGTAAAGTTAGAGAAAAACTTTCTACTTGTGTGAACTAAC
>CAYWRR010000254.1:0-3530 GCA_964460425.1 uncultured Nitrososphaera sp. | reverse complement strand
AGATTGAGATTTTTCTTGCTTCTAAAAATTTCTCTTTTTGCTTAAATCGCGTTACGATTAACAACAACATATTATAGTATTTTTGACACCTTCTTTCTTGCCTTTATTTCGGAAGCATCAATCAATCAATCCAACTTAGTCACTAGCAATCCACATTGCTTTATGACATCCACGGTAATCTCTGACCCTATTGGAATTCTACTTCTACTGTAAGTCCCGCCTATAGATAGGCGTGTTGCTACAGGCCATTGCCTTCTTCTGTGCTCTTATCTTGTCTAATAAAATCTTCTCTAGACTTGCGTGCACTTTCTATGAGTTTCTGTCGTCTTGGCTGAATGATCAATATGTAGAGTGAACCTACTACATATATGGCAAGAAGTATGATTTGAGCGACAATTGTCTCAACAGTCGGATGAATGCCAGTCATCGTTGCCAAGTTGATGTCAAGCCTAGGCACTGTTCCAATAAGATGTGTTGTAGATATATAACCTACTTCTTGAAATTCGCGTATTGCGTTGCCCATAAATGCTATTGACATGTATGCACCAATTCCCATTGTTACTGCAAATAAGACCTTGAGAGGGAGTCTTCTTCCAAGTTTTTTTACTATAATTGCGGTAGTAACTATCACAGCCAAGCCGATAACAAGCCCTGCAATAACGTACCATTCCATATATTTGGCAAAGGAAAGCATTGCTTGATAAAATAATATAGTCTCGAAACCTTCTCTATATACTGTAAAGAACGAAAGCAACACAAAAACCATTATGCTGCCAGTAGTTGTTGCTTTCCAGACTTTGGCCTTTACGAATTCTATCCAGCGCTTTGTTTCAATCTTATTCAATACCCAAAAGCTTACCCAAAATAGAACCGCAACTGCAGAGACCCCTGCAATAGCTTCTATAAGCTCACGGCTTGCTCCAGAGATGTCTATCATAAATTCAGCTATAAACCAGGTAACAGTAGTTGCTCCTATTGCTATCACTATGCCATAGTACACATGTTTTTTGAATCTGTTATTTCTTGATGCCTCCAAATATGTCAAGATGGCACCTATTATTAGTGCAGATTCTAAACCTTCTCGAAATATTATGGAAAAGGATGTAGAGAATGCTATCGTCGGCGCTAAAACGCCAGTGCCAGATACTAATCTTTCTGATTCATCAAGCCCTCTTCTAATTTCAACAACTTTTGCTTCTACCTGTTCATGCGGGGCATGAGCTTGAATTAGATTCCTAAGCTCTGCAAACTTGATCTCCATTTCAAGAGTAAAATCCGGATCTATAGGACGCAATGGAATCTCTACATTCTCATAACTATCCAAATATGCAGATCTTGATGTAAGAAGTGCACCATCATAGTTTCCTTCCTTATGTAGCCGGACCGTCTCATCAAGCTGCATCCTAATTCTATCAATATTGCTACGAACAGCGGCTTTGGCAGGGTCTTCGGCTTCGCCAATATCCCTACGCTCACCAGTATAGGTACCGAAGCCGGTCTTTAGTCCTTCAATGTCTGCAAAAAGGCCAGAAGAAGTTGGTGGTGGTCCTGAACCTTGGTTAAATGATGCATCATTTTTCAATAGCTCTTCTGAGCTGTCAAGTTTTACAAGGATGCCATTGACAAAAGCTTCTATAGATTCTGCAGATTCTCTTGCTTCTATCATGCTGCGCAGTTCCTCTCTCATCTCCTCTTCAATTGTTACCATTAGATCTGGATCGTGCTTTTCAATTGGTGCTTCCAAATATTCATAATTATCCAAGTATGCAGAGACAGCATGTTGGTCTGCCTGCTCATAATTGCCATTATTTACTTCTGAAATAATATTTGACAAAAGTGTTCTTATTGTATCAAAATACTGCTGATGTTCACTTGTACCCTTGCTTCCCTCGCTTACTGATAGTTCTTCTGCCAAGTCTCTTTCAATTGCAGAAGTAAGGCGCAGAATTGACTCCTTGTCCATCTTTTGAGCTAGAGAGCTCTCAAGTTCATTGAAGAATGACTCAATTTCAATCTTTCTTCTATTATCTTCTATCAATGGTGACAAAGTTTTTTGATAATTTTGGTGAGCTATCTGTACAAGTCCAACTGCATTCTCGTAATCTATATCCTGTGGGATATTCTCACTGCCAGATCCACTAGATGCATTATAAAATGTCGTATATGATTGCACTGCATCACGCAAGAGAAATACAACAACTTGGGAAACAATCCCTTTATCAGAAGGAAATTCGGGCCCTACAGATTGTTGAGATATTTCGTCCAGCAGTCTGCGTATTTGCCCTATGCTTTCCCTTGTTTTAGCTTCTGAATATTCTCCAGTTCTAATTTTCAGAGAAAGGTCTGTAAGCAATGATTCAAGCTGCTTGGTGGGTTGTTCTCCTGCAGTCTCTGTCAGCTGATTTTTCATAGCAGGAAATGTTGTGGTGTGTGGGATGAAAGCATGTGCAAATGCCAGTTCAGGATTGCCTTTATCAAGGCTTTGTTCAGTCAGCCAAAGCTGGGTACGGATTCTCTGAATGTTGACCATGACGATAAGTGCATCCATATCGCTAAGCTCCTGACCATATACAGAAAAGGAATTTGAAATAAATGGTTGAATAATTACTATTGTTGTTAGGAAATAGAGGATTAGTTTTGTTCTTAGCTTGATGCCTGATGGATAAATAATATTTTGTAGATTCAATTTACTTTTGATCACCACTATCAATACTGCTTGTATGTAGAGCTGATAGGAAGGTTGTTTTCCTGGACTATCTGTTGAGTTGTCTTGGCGATATCAATTGTTGATAGTGTTATTTTATAAGAAACAATGTCTGCAAGGAGTTGCAAACGCAGTAAAGCTTCATGATATTCAAAGTACAAAGTGCTGCCTATCAATTAGGTCGACCTAATTAGTTTGGCCTAATATTTAAACTGTCTTTCGCAACAAGCTGTAACGACTTTTTGAGACATGATCTTCACCGTCTAAAGGACCCAAGAGCCTCTATGATGTTTAGGATAGCAAGAAGTGCCCCTAGGCAATGGACACGCACAGGAGCAGACGCCGACCTGTCCCTGCATATACACTGTCTGCGGTTACAGACTGGCATAGCACAAACCAATGAGTCATCTGATTTGTGAATTTAAGTAGGTCATTGCCACTTCTGGTCTTGAAGTGGGCATTAGTATCATCTGCTTTTTCCTTTACTAGCTTGCTTATTGTCTGTTCTTTAATGTTCCAAGTTAGTTACAGCATTTTCCCTTTGGAATATTATGGCCATGAGGGCATTTTCTGGGATGCTTAAGAAGGGTGCAAAGAGCATCTGTAAAGATGTTTTTCATATGGTGTTCTATTCCGCAGGCCATTTCTTCATCTACTTCTATCTTCAGTGCATCCTTCATCATGACTTCAAGTATCCTAGTATTTCTAATCATCTGTATTCCAATTCTCATTCCCTCTTCAGTAAGTGTAACCTTGGTTTGGCTGTATTCTACAAGGTTTGATTTGTGTAGCTTGCTTAACATTTGTACAACAGAAGGTTGTGTGA
>CAYWRR010000253.1:0-3530 GCA_964460425.1 uncultured Nitrososphaera sp. | reverse complement strand
GAAAAATTTCCCTTTGGAATCGTCTCAATTTTCAGCTGCATCCCACCGAACCCGCACTGATATTGGTTCTTTTGGGTGGATTCTTTGACAATAAGGAGTAAGAGAAACAAAAATTGGAATCCGCACAGCAGGCGGCACCAGCAGCCTCATTATCAACGAAGGAGTTGGACCAATCTGACCCTTGGGAATTGTATATTTACGCTATTAAAGCGCCAGCTACTAAATCAAAATACTGTCAGAGGCTTAGAGCCTTCCTTGAGTTCTTGGACTACGAGGAAGATTCGCTCGAAGATAAAGCCAGAGCATTTACCGCTAAAGCTAGAAGTGATAGCAATTATGCATTCAGCAGCTTGCTTCGATTCTTTCAGATGCAACGTGAGCGAATTGAGCGAAAAGAAATTGTAGTTGGCACAGTCAGAAATTATGCAAAGGCAATCAAGGTATTCTATGAGATGGCTGACATCAATGTTGCATGGCAAAAAATCATGCGAGGGTTGCCACGTGGAAGACGATATGCTGATGACTGAGCGCCAACTCTTCAAGAAATACGCAGGATAACGGACTATCCAGACAGACGTATCAAACCAATTGTTTACATGATGGCTCAGAGAATACCTAATTCATGGCTTGTTATTATAGGGGGAACCGGACATGGCATGATGTTGCAAGTACCTAATCAATTCAGTGCAATTGTACAGACTTTCCTTGAGACGACTGCTGCCAAGTAGCAGAAAAATGAAAAGATTGTCAAAAAATTGATAAGGACATATTATTAAAGCGTACGCTGCAATGTCGGAGCGTCCAGTCTTTACTCCTTTTCTCTGTCTCTTGAATTACTATTACTATTATTCTTCCTTTCTGTAGCTGACACTTTCGTGTCCTATTCCTCCTTGACTTGCTACTCTAATCACTATGGTATCGCTTGCTCTATTGAACAGCCTCTGTCTCTTTTCATTTGTAAATATCCATCCAAAGAACACATCTATTGGTAGCAGAAATGCCTTGCCAAAGCTCTGTATTGCAATGTTTCTTATATCTGGTGCATTTCCTGCTAAATCTGTAGTTTTGATCTTTAGAAGCTTCTTGCCTATAGACTGTCCAGTGGTTGATTCAAAGTATATCCAATATGCAAAGAATAGCAGGCTTTGTACTGCAAATCTAACAGCTCCTAATCCAGGATTGTCCTGTAGACCTTGGTTGAAAGCAAGCGGCGCATAACCAATTGCAAATATTATTTCAATTGCTACAGTTACTATGATAAAATCTACAAGCCATGCCCAAAACCTTGTACTCCATCTTGCTAGTGTTAGCTCTGGTCCTCGACTTGGTTGTCCTCCTCCATTTGGATGCCCTTTTGGTTCTAAAGTCATGCCTTATACTTTATACTAATTGTATATTATTAACATGACGAATATTGTGCAATACACTGCATTCCTAGTCGTTATGTAGGAGATATTATTGTCTAAACAATACAGCAATATGACTTCAAGACGTGAAGCGCCTACTAGAAGAAGTCGATTATGGTATTTGCTACCAATCTTTCTGCATGTCATTGGAGGACTTATCGCGTACTTTGCACTTAGAGGAAGTGATCATGCCATTGCTAGGAGCTCGCTTTGGCTTGGAATTATCCTCAGTGCAGTCGCCACAACATTTGCACTAGCAGTCTATCTTGCTTACATAAACGATATGACTGCAGCTCTAGAACGTATCTCAACAGCCCAAGTCATCAATACTGCCGTTGGTCCAATACAATATGCAGATGTAGGTCATGGCATACCAGTGCTAATGGTACATGGTGCAGGAGGAGGCTTTTACCAAGGTCTTTTCACTGCCAAAGGTGCTCTTGGCGATGATGATATCGCAGACAACTACAGTGTAATTGCTCCATCTCGATTTGGTTACTTGGGAACTCCAATGCCTTCTAATGGCGATGCTAGTCCAAGAGCTGCAGCAGATGCACATGCGGCTTTGCTTGATGCATTGGATATTCAAGATAAGGTAATAGTGATAGGAACATGAGCTGGCGCCCTTTCTAGTATGCAATTTGCTATCAAGTATCCTGATAGGGTTTCTGTGTTAGTGCTAGAAGTTCCAGATAGTTGGAAACATGGATAAGAGAAAACGCTGGTTATGTTCAAGAGGTTTTTTCAGCTGCGACGCCTGCCTCTAAGGAGAGCATTCAACACCAAGCACAAACGACTTATAATTGGCAAGGAGCCTGCGACAGACTATCAAGCATAACTAAACCCACCTTGGTTATAACAGGAACTGATGATATAGTAAGACCTACTTCAAATTCAATAATGCTGGCAGAGAAAATACCAGGAGCATGGCTTGTACAAATAAGAGGAGGAGGGCATTATGTTATGTTTCAATATCCAGAACAATTTACAGAAGTGTTAGAAACCTTTCTTTCAGTAACTTGAATTTGCTGCTAGTCCCTAGCTGCTGACAGCTGCATGTATTGAACCATAAGACTTAGCACTATATCTTTTTTGTTTAGTGTGCCATTTCTTGGCGTTCAATACGGTCTAATCTAGGTACTAGGTCTAGGATTTGTGTCTTTATCGCTGCAATTTCCTTTGACAAGTCCGTTGTCATTACAGTCATCGGTTGATGTTGTTGCCGTTGCTGCTACCTCTGCTGCTTCTCCTCCTCCCTCTCCCCTTTCAGTGCTAGCCAGTTTATAACTATCTGAAGGTTTTGCCATTATGGTGTGCCATCGGTTTGGTCTATTCAATCCATGACTCTGCAGAATAGCAAAACCTTAAACATAAGGGGTTCTATTCAGAATTCGTAGAATCCACCTAACGAACCGATATCGTTCCAGGTTCCACCGAACCCGCATCAAAGTTGTCACTTTATTGCTACTCGCATTCTATACTATAATATTATTAAATTTGCTATCTACAACAGAAAAGAAAGAAGGAAAAAAAGGAAAAACAGACTATCATGCAACAACAACGTAGAATGTGTACTGCCAATTTGTAACGCCTATAAGCTGTGTTTTGATATTCAGAGAAAATGAAGTAAAAAGCGTCTATCTGTCATATTCTTATTATTACCCATGAAAACTAACTTCTCTTGTACATTTATGAAGAATAATAATGTTCTTAGTAATAATAATAGCAGTTGCGATACTCGCGTCCATGCATATAAAAACGGCAAGACTTTTGAGGAATGCAAAGAAGAAGCAAGAAAAAATACAGAATTACTATCAGACGAAATTTTGCCAGTCCAGGCTCTCCTCGTGATGCCACTCACGCCACTGGCCAAATTCGCCGCCCATGAACATCAGCTTCTTGCCGGGCTGCCCGTACATGTAACCGAAGAGGAGCCGCAGATTGGCGAACTTCTGCCAGTCGTCTCCCGGCATCATGCCCAGCAGCGATCCCTTGCCATGGACGACCTCGTCGTGGGACAGGGGGAGGGCGAAGTTCTCCGTGAACGCATACACCATGCGGAAGGTAAGCTCGTTGTGGTGGTAGCTGCGGTGGACAGGTTCGTGCCGCATGTACTCGAGGGTG
>CAYWRR010000252.1:0-3537 GCA_964460425.1 uncultured Nitrososphaera sp. | reverse complement strand
TTAAAGCAAAGAAAACAGAAAATATAGCTTTTTAAAGTAAGGGAATTTGGCTTAAGTTAACAGAGCCTAGAATGTCACAGTCTGATTCAAATAGGAGGTCAAATTACGGGAACAAAGTAGCAGGCGGTAAGTTTAGACATTCCTGTATCTCATTATTAGACAGACCTTCTTCAATGCGAAGCCGGAGAATTTCTTTTAACGCTTCTCTACTACGAGGGAGATTGTATGTTGGAGGGTGTTTTGCTATAAGATTGCTATCAAATTAGCAATAGGTGCCTGAAGCATATAAACAAAAAGGTGAGGAGTTGTTGTTGTGCCGATACTCCTGCTAGTCTTCTAACCTAGTAGTGATACAATTCCCATTTTGTTTACTTGTTAACGCCTCTTCAGCCGACTTCGATCTTCCTAAACCCTTTCTTGGTGAAGTTTCAGTTAGTGCTTCGGGGGCCTTTATAGAAGTCTATCGTCTTCTCTCCACCATCCGATATAGTGACTCTGCATTCGACTAGTTCGCGCTACACCTCTTCTTTCCTTTTTTCTGGATTGTCCTCGGGATCATAGCAGCTGTGAGCATGTGAAAAAAGTTGTCTTTCTTCTATTCTGGCTAAGCCCTTACTATAGCCGCAACATTTTTGGTGGTAGTCTTTTTCAGTTCATTGTGCACTGCATTTGAAATATGCTCTTGGGCGGTGAGGCTTGAAAAGTCCATCAATTTCATGCCATCAAGGATGTGAACCTGCGGGGCGAGATCCTTGCCACTTATAGTGTGTTGCCTGAGGAGGCTTGTAATCCTATCAGCTACCTGCTCTGGTGAACCAGTAAAAATTGATGCATTTTCGACTGAAAGCCTGACCCTGCCATACTTGTCAAGCACTAACACCTGCTGCTGCTTTTTAGATTTTAAGAAGAACGTTTTCTTGTTCATCTCGCAGGCAAATATGTGGTAATTATCTGTGTCTAAAATGCACTTCACTCCCTCATTTATACCGAAAAGCTCGCAGGCAAGAACATGGGCTTCTTCTCTATTTATCTCTTGAGCATTTGTAGTACCGATATCTAGTGAGACATTTCCCATCGCAGTAACTCGTATAACCGATCGCTCGCTGATATATTCTGACTGAATTGAAATTGATTCAGGCAATGCGCCGCGCTCTAGAGCTGCCTTTTTTACCTGCTCTGCTAGTGCAGAAATGTCCTCCAGCCTCGGATTGGTGACAGTCTTTTCTACCTCTTCGTGAATCATCGCCGCTGCGACACCTATGGATGAGATCACTTCTGCATGCTCTGCAATCTTGTACTGTAGCTGTTGCTTGAGTGCAATATATGGCACGAGCACTGATGCCCCTCCACCTCCACCGATGAGCACCACGCGCTCTTTCTTTAGCTTGTATTCTTTAATCACATGCTCAGCTACATCTAGCACTTTTTTCGCAGAGATGTCAAGGATCATGGTCGATACATGCTCGAACGTAGTGCCTAATCTGTTGGCAAGTATTGAAAGCGCCAGCTTAGCAGAAGTTTGATTTGCCCTTGCATAGTCGCCTTCCGGTACAAGACCGAGGGCATTTGCAGCACATGTGTTTGTTATCGCAAAGCGTTTGCCTCCTGCAGATTCGATCGCAATATAATCAATGGGGTCGCCCTCTTTTGGTTTGAAGGTGATAATTTGTCCATTCTCAAGCTCCTCGGGAGATGCAAAGCATGAGTAGGGAAGGCCGGCGATATGCGCAGACCTAGGGCCAACGTCTGTTATCTTTCTGCCGGACCAGCGCACAAGCGAGCCGCCCGCGACCCCTGCGACTCGGACATCAAGCGACCGAATGCAGGTGGGGTGCTGCATTATCGTAACGTAGCGCACCTCTGGCTTGCCATCCTTGATTGCGCAGATATTGGTTGACGTGCCGCCGACTTCTATAAATACACCGTCGATTAGACGCAAGTGTAGGAGAGCCCCGGCAACACTTGCTGCAGGGCCAGATAGGACAGTGACAATTGGCTTGCTCCTAAAAGTGCTCATGTCTGTGACTCCGCCATCACCCTTCATTATCAGGACAGGAGCAGCGATTTTTTCATTCCTCACAGCGGACTCTACAAACTTTGCAGTAGTGATCGTCTTTGGCAGTATGCCTCCATTGATTGCTGCGGTAAGAGTCCTTATTTCAAGTCCATAGACACCTGTCAGCTCGTGACCTGCAGTGGCAGGAATGTCTGACCTATCCATCACAAACCGCTCATTGCTTGGGTCGTCGACGCTATACGCCTCGCTGACAACAATGACTTCAGCACCTTCTTTTTTTAATTCATCTATCGCCTGATCTATTTCCTTGTCCTCGAGATATTTTGAAGTGTCAATGAAGCGGTAGCAGGTGTGTAAATACTTGTTTGGCGCAAGCTTAACACCTTTGATGTTTGTACGCTTGATTACATTTGATTTTTCCAAGCCCACACCCATGCCTATAATCCCAACCTTGGCAGTATCACCTTCAAGCAGTGCATTAACTGCTTGCGTAGTGCTGTGGGATATCAACTCGATCTCGGAGTTCTGGATTGAATATCTTTGTATCAATGTCTTGAGCGCCTCAACTATCCCAGTCGAAACACCATTAGATGAAGAGTGTGTTGTAGGAACTGTGACCTTGCCTATTATCTGGCCTGTCATCACCTCGATGGCTACTGCCTTGGTGAATGTACCGCCTACATCGATGCCGACTCTGATTCTCCTAATCTTCAAAAGTGTTAGGCAAGCCTAATTCGCCAATGTAATTTATGTTTTCTTATCCAGCCAATGCCCCTCATAAGTTATATTAGATCATACTAGCAAATTTTGACCCACTTTCGACTTTCAATATCCAAGGATTACTGGCTTGTGAAAGAATCGGTGTCTAAACTTTACCAGAGGTACTGTAATTTGTTACTACTACTTCGTTAATTGCGCCCCTCTTATCTCCTACAGAATTAATCATCCTTTTTGCCCTCACTATTACAGCATTCTTCTCATAATCTCTATAAAGTTCTCTTGTTGATGCATGGTCGCTATTACTAAGCATAATAAAACATCCTCGAGAGTCGAGTATTCTGAACACTTCTGATAGCCGTTTCTGTTCCTTCATAGAGAAATCGCTCTTAGAATATCGCGTAAAATTTGATGTTTTAGATATTGGAATATAAGGAGGGTCGAAATAAACGAAGTCATCCTTTCCTGCAAAATCAAGGACTTTTTCGAAGGTCATGACTTGTAGATGTACATCTTGAAGTAGTTTGCTTGCTTGGAATATTGTTTTTTTACCAAAAATAGAAGGGTTATCATAATCTCCAAATGGGACATTAAACTGCCCTTTTGAATTGACTCGGTAAAGACCATTAAAACAAGCCTTGTTAAGGTAGATCAACCGTGCGGCTCTATTTACGCTATCTAATCTATTGGATTCGATGCGCCTAACGGCATAATAGTATTCTTTAGAATGCTTTATCCTGTGGTTCGAAAGTAATTCAATGAGTTCAGATGGTTTGTCCCTTACTACAACAAAGCAATTTATC
>CAYWRR010000251.1:0-3592 GCA_964460425.1 uncultured Nitrososphaera sp. | reverse complement strand
CTTGTTTATTGCAACATGGTAACATCATAAAGTGCAACTGCCTAACTGGGCTAATACCAGTTCAAGCTGTAAGCCTCTTTAATGACCAGATGTACTATGAACCTGAAAGGAATGCATTGGAGCACTTTAGATTTCCATAGGTATTATTTTAGACAGACAAGAAGGCATATATCTCATTCGTAAGTCCTGAAATCTGGGAGATTACCTAGGAGCCTGATGGTAACTGTCATCTATTAGACGGCAGACAGAATAAGCTCAATTTAATGCAGTAGATGAATGATAAAAATGGACTTGGGGGGATTGAAGCCACGACCTCAGCTCTCGGTAAAGGAGGATCCATTCCTTATCTAAAGAAGAAGCAGCTATGGAAAGAGAACTTTTACTTAAATCTCACCTACTCTACTCTGCTAAGGTTGTTGTATTGTGTTTATTATTGCTCATCCAACCCAGATTGTTTGCGGCTACAATTCTATTCCAGACGATGGTGCTCAAGACTTGGGATTGGAGATTCTTCTGGTGGATGTGGTTAATCGTTTGGATCCGAACAGCTTAAGTAGTGTATATTCTACTGCCGTTTGACAACTAAAACTGAGCAAGGAGCGTAAGCATGGTCTATGACTCCTTTTGCAACGTCTCCCTTTAGCCGTCTTCCAAAGCCATGGACACTGCTATGCCCAATAACAATAAGATCTGCACCCATGTTTTTTGCAAAGTCTGCAATGGTTTTAGTAACAGAACCTCTATCAAACAACACCTCCATCTTGTTAGTCACTTTTTTCTTGGTGCATATTTCTGCTACTTGGGAAAACCATTTGTTTGCAGTTTCTCTTATTTCTTCATCAACCATCTTGTCAGCTGTCTGCCAATCGTAGACCAAATCAGAGTAGGGTTCAGACTCTACTATATGGATAAAGGTGATGCTTGCACTAAATACTTCTGCAAGTTCGATTGCTTCCTTTGCGGCATCAAGCGAGTATTCTGATATGTCAAACGGTACCAAAATTCTCTTAGTAACCATTGTGCTGCAACCTCGCAGTTGAATAGAGCTTCATATTGAAGCTCCCGAGCCTCTATAGCAATAACATATAATGATATCATTTTCCTGCAAGCGTTCTTTTTGCGCTGCTTTTATCATTTTATGCAATTGTACTATTATCATTGCCATTACGATATCAATCCTATACCATTGTTATTTTTGTTAGGTTTTACAAGAAGAGGTAATATATATATATACATACGCCACCTCTTCCTTTTTGCTTATTATTATTCATCTCCCGCAAGGGACACCAAGGAGTTGTTGCCAGTAGAATTGACGTAAGGTAGCAAGAAGTAATCGGACGGCGGCCGTACGTCGCCTATGCTAACTAGGAAGACAGTGACAGAGTAATCCTCATTCTCTGTCATTATAGGGCCTTGAACATGATATGCTCTATCACTTGCAACTCCTTCTTGACCTGTCAGATCTGGTCCCCAGGTTACAAAGTGTGTGGTTGTGCTGTCTGGTTTGATGATAAGGTTTGGTTCAATAATGACCTACTTCAAGCAGGTATCAGCTCTGATCCAAAATGCCGTCAGAATCTTCAAACTGGTTAGAGTACAGTGGCGTACCTATTGAGTCTGCAAGAGTTACATTATATGTTATGCTCAAGGATGGTGGAATAGTGTAATATTGTCATTCAGAACAAATGAAAATGTTGTCCTCCCGACCTTGCCTGCTTCAAAAGGCAGTGCATCTCCTCCAACTAGCATGGTCATACACTGTCCGCTCTCAAATTCGGCTCCAACATTGATCCTTCCCTTTGAGTAGTGTTTATCTTCATCATGGTAGTCATAGATTCTAGGCGCTGAAAACTGGCGGATAAAGAATTCTTCTGGAGATATAGTGCCGGGATCAATTGCTTCTGGACTTGTGTCATTAAACGTAATAGAATGTGACGACTCATCTTCGTTAAACTATATGACGGTCATATTTGCGGGAATTGAAATAACTGACAGTTCAAATGGTGAGTATCCCAACTCAGAGAAGAGAATATTGATCGCATATTATGGGTCTTCCTTTGCTTGTTCATAGCTGGATGGAGAAGAATTCTTGGATCTGTTGGAAAAGACTACTTCTGCCATTAGCTGCAGAGGACTCTTGCAGAGGACTCTGAGAGTTGTCCCTGATCTACAGATATAGACACAGTAGAAAAAACGAGGACAAAGTCGTTATAGAGACTAAAATACTGACACCTACTGTAATACTCAAAAATAATACTTACGCTCGTGTAAATCTTGGCAAATTCCTTGGAGACATTAGAACAAATGATGTCATGCTGTAGTTTGTTTGTGTATCCTCAGAATTTTCCTGTACAAGATCGCTTGTCATTGGAAAGAGTCTATTACATGCTTTTGAACTCTATTTTGTACTAAGAATAAACCAAACGATGAAGCGCTGCAGATTGTGGCACTGTAGTTCCTGGGGTTATTGGCGATATTGGGCATATTCTACTGGCTCGGCGGATTCTTGACACAGATGATCCCCAACAGGCTTTACATATGTTGATCTTTCAATCTCATCTCTCTTTTACGAGCATTTACAAATATACAAGTATATGTATCAAATTTCAGCTGTCAAACTTTATTGGAGCCTAATAGCCACGACCTTAGATAAGTCAGGTTTTTAAGACGGCTCTCTACCTTATATCTAAAGGACTGCAGATATGGAAAGAGAATTCAACTACTCAAATGCCCCAGCCCAATTTTATCAGTCTAGGTAACTACGGTATCAAAATAGGTTTGTTTTAGGATGTTGTAGGACAAAACTCCTAGGCAATACCATTGACAAATCATATAGAAGAATCTTTTGATGATATGTTTGACATCCCTATACTTTACATCTCCCAGCCTGCTCCCATAGGCCATACAGCCTATAAGACTCTTCTCTATCCAATACTGCTTACGTCAATTCTGCTATACTACTACGCTACAAGCAACCGAGCAGCTGTGTTTCACAAGTTGATGAAGGTATGATGGTCAAAGTAGAAGGATCGGGAGGGGAAGTAAATGGATGTAGAAAATCTATATTCTAACATACGTCTAGGAATTTTTATATCTAATACCCAATAACACACACATTTGACTCAGCCTATTTAATGTCGTCTCTGTTCCATCGCATCATTAATCTCTTGTTTGACAGTAGAGATTTTTTTGTCATATTGGCACAACAAATCTATGCTGGCAGCATCATACGATCTGATTAGAAATGACAGCTTTGCTTCGAGTCTCTCTATATGACGATCCAATGCCTTCATTCCGACTAGAGTCACATCACCCTGTCTTGTCTTCTCTTGTTGTTGTTGATTTCCCTGTTGTCGTCCTTGGGATGCAATAGTAGTTGTTGCTATTTTTAATGGCATCATATATGTTATAAGAGAGTATTTGTCAAGTTGACTAATATTATTTGAATATTGGGAACCCAGTAAGAAAAATCTGCCATCCTTTTCAGTTAATGTGATGCTATCTTAATTTTATAGGTCATCATTCTAATAAATGGCTTTTTTCCAGCTCAAAGGGGTACATGCTGAAATGATGATTCCATAGTACAGAAGGT
>CAYWRR010000250.1:0-3592 GCA_964460425.1 uncultured Nitrososphaera sp. | reverse complement strand
AAATTAGATAAATAATAATTCTCTTATGGGTAGCCATCATTGAGTATAGTATAGTTTCTCTGTCTAATCTACTCGAAAACAGCTGACTTACCTCATGTAAGAGTGGTAAGCAGAATATATGATATCTATGGTCTTTTGGCAATAGTAGGATCCAAAACTAACAGGATGCTACTGTCAGGATGCGCAACAGAACAAAATGAGAACAGCACCACAGAATAGCTGAAGTAGTAGATATTGACGTACAGACATAATCTCCTATGTATCTACAAACAACATCCTGTTGGGAATTTATTATTAAACACTGTTTAGGTTAGTCTAACTAATATTTGCAACCGATGTTGTTTGGCTGGCAATTATTAATTAATGTTTATTTTCCTTTCTCTTATTCTTTCTCTTATCCACTTGTCTAACTCGATTACTAGATATGAAATAATAGCTAATGTAATAATCTTTATCCATGCATCTATGCCTATAGGTGAGCTCTCAAATATGGTATTCATAATGGGGAGATACGTATATACCATCTGTAGTGCAACCATCAAGACTATCCCCACCAGAATCCATTTATTTGAAAACAATCCAATATGAAACATTGATCTAGTAAGAGATCTGCAGTTAAGCAGGTAGAACAGTTCTATCATCACTATTGCATTGACTGTGATGGTCCTTGCCTTCTCAATACTAGTGCCAATTCCTTCCTCCCACAAGAAGAGTCCAAAGACCACTACAAGTATTATTACACTTGCCAGTATAATTCTATGAACCATCGTTTTGTTCAATATCGGAGCAGAAGGAGAACGTGGAGGTCTTTTCATAATATGCGCTTCCTGTGGCTCAAATATTAGCATCATACCTAGAGCTAGGGCTGTAGTCATATTGATCCAAAGAATCTGTACTGGAAGCATTGGAAGGCTCAACCCGGAGAAAATTGCTGCAAGCAGGACTAATCCCTCTCCGAAGTTAGTAGGAAGTGTCCAGGTTAGGAATTTCATTAAATTATCAAATATCCCTCTCCCTTCTTCGACAGCTGCCACAATGGATGCAAAGTTGTCATCTGTAAGAATCATGTCTGAAGCTTCCTTTGCAACCTCTGTACCTGTTACTCCCATAGCTATTCCTATATCAGCCTGTTTGAGTGCTGGTGCATCGTTCACACCATCACCTGTCATCGCAACAATATGACCGTTGGATTGAAGAGCTCGTACTAAAGACAATTTCTGATCAGGAGAGACTCTTGCAAAGACATTGGCCTTTTCAACAACTTCAGCTAATTTTCCTTCTCTTTTTTCTGAATAATAGGTCTTTATATCATGGCCAGTCACGGCAATCACACGGGAACTAGGAGCTTCGACGTTGTCTACTCGATTCATCAATCTTGCTGAATTATCTAGCCTTTTGCTATCGATAACTTCGCCTGAATCGAAATGATCGTTGCTAGTTAGACCAAGCTGCTCAGCAATATAAGTTGCGGTATGTAAATTATCTCCTGTTATCATTTTTACTTTAATACCTGCGTTCTTGCAGGATGCTACTGATTTTATCGCCTCACTTCGTGGAGGATCGATCATACCTTGAAGTCCTAGAAAAACCAGATCTGTATCTATATCCGAGACCTCTAGGGTCCTCTTGTTTTTACTTATCTCCTTTCGAGCAAAAGCTATAACCCGCAAACCTCTTTTAGCCATATCTTCAGCTTGATTCAGTACTTGTTCTAATTCAACGTCAGTTAACTTGCGTATGTAGGAGCTAAACGATCCGTAAACCTCCTTATTCTCCTTAACCCTTTTTTGTTCCTCAACTGCAACGTATCTACATCTTGCCAGTACCTTTTCGGCTGCTCCCTTGACATATGTGATGTTATTGCTATTATCATCAATTGTTTGGTTCAAATTATGAAGAGTAGCCATGTATTGTAGATGTGATTCGAAAGGTATGATATCTAGGCGCTGCATTCTGTAGGATAGTTCTGCTTCGGTGAGTCCCACCTTTCTTGCTGATACAATCAGCGAGCCTTCTGTTGGATCACCTTTTATCTCCCACCTTCCATCTTTCTCTAGGAGATAGGATTCGTTACAAATCATACCAGCGATCAAACAATCTTCGAGAACCGGATATGATGCGACATCTTCCACTACATCTTCTCTTTTGCTGTTTAATCTTTGACCATCATCATTTGATTTAATACCATTGCTTTGAAGATCTTTATTGTTGTCATGCATAATCAGAAATCTTCCCTTCGGAAAATACCCACTACCTTCAACATAATAGCTAATTCCTCCTGCAAGTACTTCTCTGACCACCATTTGGTTTTCAGTTAATGTACCTGTTTTATCAGAGCATATAGAAGTAGTACTTCCTAGGGTCTCTACTGCAGGTAGTTTTCTGATAATAGAATGGCGTTTGGCCAAACGGTTAACACCAATTGATAGTGTGATCGTTACTGCGGCAGGTAGTCCTTCAGGTATAGCGGCAACAGCAAGTGCTACAGACGCCATGAAAAGGCTCACGTAATCATGCTGCTGCTGTATTGAGCCAAATGCAAACGTAGCTGCGGCAAGTCCTAAAACAAGATAAAGCAGGAATTTACTAAATTGAGCAAGTTTACGAGAAAATGGCGTTACCAGCTCTTGTGCAGCAGATACACTTTCTGAGATTTTACCAGTCTCAGTTTGGTCTCCAGTCGTAACTGCTATTCCTGTCCCCTGACCATAGGTTACCATGGTACCGGCAAAGGCCATATTTATGCGATCAGGCACAATTGTGTCAGAAGGTAGAACAACAGAAGATGATTTATCCACTGGAGCCGACTCACCTGTAAGTAATGACTCATCTATCCTAAGCTCTCGTGCACCGAATAGCCGAATATCTGCCGGGACTTTATCACCTGATCTTAATATCACTACATCGCCAGGAACTATATCAATGGATGGGACCCTTACCCTCTTACTCTTTGAACGAATAACCGTTGCTTCTGTTATGACCATCTTTGCTAATGCTTCTATAGCCTTGCCCGCTTTGGACTCTTGCATAAATCCTACGATAGACATAACCAGAACTACTCCAAATATGACTGCAGAGTCAATCCACTCTTGCAGTGCAGCGGTTACAGTAGCTGCTGCCAGTAGGATATATACAAGAGGTTGACTAAACTGCCTGATGAAACGTCTAATTGGTCCTTCTTGCTTTCTTGGCGTAACTCGGTTTAAACCAAACCTAACCCGTCTGAGTTCAACTTCTGACTCACTTAAGCCGTCATTGAGATCAACTTCTAATAAGGTAGCAATATCATCTACCTCTTCACTATGCCATTCTTTATTTTGTATAACCTTTTCCATTGCTAATCCATCAACCTTTTCATGCTAAATCAACTAGCATTCCTCAGTGCTGGAATGAGTACAGAACTATATATCATATGTATGCCCAAGATATATTATTTTTTTCTATGAAAACGTCTCTATCATATTAGTTCTTCGAGATGGAATCAAAAAATTGCAGAATAATCTAACTCACAAGCGTTAAAGGATATTTTGCCATTTCAGATACATCTCTCCTTCTGATCACCATCGTTTCTCCATCATTTGTAATTATATTG
>CAYWRR010000249.1:0-3644 GCA_964460425.1 uncultured Nitrososphaera sp. | reverse complement strand
GATAAGTATGAAGGAATATGATGATTTGAACATAAAGGTAGGCGATAAGGTCACGATAAGTATAAAGAAACCGGATAACAGTACGGGAATCTGAGTCTAAACAGGTAGAGGTTATTCTGCACTTAGAATCTTAGGCCACGGTCTAGACATAATTTTCTCCCGTGACAGGATGCTACAAAAGTATACAGTACAGTCAGATTATATAGTGATTCTTTGATTATTACCCCAGTTCTGAGCGAAGTTAGCCCAGCCTGGTTAAGGTACGAGCTTCCCAAGCTCGGGATCGCGGGTTCAAATCCCGCACTTCGCATTTTTTTAAACCTATTAGTTGTGAAGCTTGATTTTTTCGCACAGTTGTCATGAATCTTAAGATCAGCTTCACTTTCTATCCAGAATGCAGAAATCCTAGTGTCGGGAGCCGGTGCTTCGATTTGTTTCATCCTAACAAGGTTTATTTAATGTATGCTACTTTGGTAGTTCAGTTAATTATGTCGTGGGAGGTATTTTTGATACCAGCATTAATGTTATTAGCCTTAATACCATTTTTGCCATACGTTCATGCAGACCATGGCCAGGAAATTGCGCTTACATTACATAATTCAAGTTTCGGATCACTCACATCAGGGGCTGGAAATCAGGTAAGTATTTTTGCAAATTATGAACTAAATGATCGCTCACTTGCGGGTCAACCAATTAATGCCGTTATGGATGTTTATGCGCCTAATGGGACATTGATAAAAACATCATCCTACCCTGATGGATTTATTGCCCAAGGTACCGGTGGAATAGAGGGACTTGAAACCACCATTAGCGATCCATTGGTGCAAAGTGTAGCAGCGAACGTGACCTTTAGGAATTTAGATAAGACACAGATGCTGTCAAATAGTCTGAGCGTTAACCTGAATCTCTCAGAAGAAGGCGCACCGACGCCAGGAGAAGAGGTTGGAGTAGAAGAGGATACACTATTTGAAAATGCTCAAGATCCAACCTCTGCTCAGCAACCTGGTCAAGATGGAATAGTAGACAGCGAGGAAGATGATGATGGAAGTCAAAATGTAGAACCAACGATACCAAGTGTCCCGATTGGGTAGGTAACAAAGCCCCGTTACTGCGTCGCCAAAATTGACAGTTATTATAGAATGGGCTATCAACACAAATAATTGACTAACACCAATGGTTAGCGTATTTTCATAACAAGAACGGCAACAGTACAAGGTATGCGTTTTCCTATAGCTACGGTATCGATTGTAGTATTAAACTCAATAATTTTTATTATAGGATCCTTATCTAGTTCTCAAAGTCAAACAAAATTATGGATTCATCCCGAATGATATTTTTTATGGTAATAATAACCAAGAAGATGCTTCCTCGCCCGTACCACAAAAATCACCTTTACTCTCCATCTCCTTTACGAGATTATTTACATCCATGTTTATACATGCGAACCTTGTACATATTGCGTTTAATCTGGTTGCATTGGTTTACCTCGGTGGATATGCGGAAAGCGCCATTGGGGTTACAAGATTCGTATTGGTCTATCTTGTATCGGGAATTACAGCAGCTCTTTTTCATGGACTAATAGCATCTTATATCTTACAAAATGGAAACGTAGTACTAATAGGTGCATCAGGGGCTATCTCTGGTGTATTAGGAATAGCTGCCGTAGCTGGCAATACACGGGCCTATTATTGGCTTGCACTACAGATTGTATTTGCAGTAGTTGGCTCTATAAGTGCCCTTCCAATAGCATTTACAGCACATATTGGAGGATTTGTTGCTGGCGTGCTAGTAACTAAGCTGCTAGTTAAGTTAGAACAGACAAGAGGAAACTCGAAACATTTTCTATGCTACTAAGTTAGTACTATATCCCTAATTATGACAAAATAGGGAATGGTTGAAAAAAGGTCTTTAACATTCGTGTGAGTAATCTTTGGTGAAATTACGTTAACCAAATTCGCACTACAGAGCTAACTTTGTTGCTTTTAAAATGATCAAGATACTTGAAATTATCAGATTAGAATTTGAAAATTGATTTATCAAAACTGCGATACAAGGTAAACTACAGTCCTATTAACTTTATTAATGATACACGAAAGTACAAGACTGGATCAGAACTGTACAATAGGTACGAACAGGCAAGAGCAAATCAGTGGAAATGTGAAAAGTGTAATGACCGGTTCGCTACGTTTAAAAAGTTACGACAACATAAGTCCCAGCAGCACTCCTACTGACATTGTCATAATTGGTCGAGCTAAAATAAGCCAAGTCGAAAGTAAGATTTCTCTTTCCGCTCAGTTTGAATCCTGCGCAAATCAGATATTTTCCTCACTTCCGATAATTTTTCAGTGTATCAATTAGCCAATTAATATCATCATTGTTTTTAACTAGATGACCAATTTTTACACAGTCCCTGATGTCTTTAGATTTCAATTTATTCCATACCGCTTCCGCTATCGAATCTGCAATTTCTTGTCTAATCCCTTCTAAAGTTAGCATATGGACAGCAACCTCACGAAAATCCGCATATTTGTATTGTCTGAAATGAAGCACAACAAACCTGGAAAGCAATGGAACCAACATCCGATCTGTCCTATTACTAGTTGCGAACACCCATGTCTTCAGCTGGGTTCTGCGTGTCTTCTGATATTTAGTTTCTGTAATAATACCAGATTCCATAAGACTCAGAAGGGCAGTCTGATCCTTTATCGGCATATGTTCAATTTCATCGATAATTAGATACCTAGGGCGATTAGTGAAAAGATAATCGATCATTCCTGACTTTGTACTGTGACTACCTAGGGTAAAGTGTGAGCGTTGTAACTTCATACATTCTAGCATAAAAAGCGTTTTAGCAGAAGCAGGAGGGCCTACAAGCAAGATATGAACTGGCTTTTCCGATATCAGTGATAAGCTGAATAATTTCTTAACATCATTGTGACCGATAATATGATTAAAGAGCTGACCTGATGGAGAGATCTTGAGGATACTATTTTCACCCTTACTTTTGGAATCAAATGGAATTTTTTGATCTAGACGCTCCTCCTCAGAGGTTTGGCCTACATCACCCATATCAAGTACTGATACAATCCTTCTGTTTAAATGGAATGGTTATATCGAGTTGATGGATCATTGTAGATGTTGCACAATTCGCTGATAAGCGTGTCATATATTGTGTAGGAAAAAACTGCTCCCAGGGAAGCTATCTCATTATTATATCGGAACGTAGTGCGTTATAGACTTATTCTCACTTCTCATGTGGATCAAAATGGACAATGTTTCTAATGTCCAACAAGTCTACCTCTTTAGCCATCTTTTTCGCTTCTTCAGACTCACGATCTATATTAATACACTGATCATAAAACTGGCAATAAGGACATTTGCTTCTTTTGGCATCATCTATTAACCTAGGTAGTAAAGAGACATTATTTTCATCCAGAGCCCTTAAAAATAGGTTTTTTCTTCTTACCATTTCATTTTTCAGTATCTCTCTTGCAACGTCATTTTTAGGTAACACAATTTCCCAGCTTTCTATACCTGCATCTTTTGCTTCGTATGGTCTAAAGAAATAGTCGCCTTGTGAATCACTTTTAACCCACTTGATCTCTTTAATATTGTATCTTTACTACCTAGGTTAATAGATGATG
>CAYWRR010000248.1:0-3651 GCA_964460425.1 uncultured Nitrososphaera sp. | reverse complement strand
ATGAAAGGATAGACGATAGCATACTTCATCGGTTGATTTTCCTTCATGTTGTCATCCAAGAGGTACCCTGGCTTCATTTTAGTTTTCTTTGAGTAAACCGATGGGCGATAGGATGACAGGTACACTTTTGCAACTTCAACGTATTTTCCAAAAACCGTGAGGTAGATTTTTGATGCTAATATTTGCATCTTTTCAACAGACTCTGAAACCATCCAAAGCATGAATTGTGAATCATCACGAAGTCCGAGCGTAGAATATACTCGTACCTTCATTTTCATATTGGCAGCATCAATTAAACTTGCAAACTCCTTTGCTGCCTCCTCTTTTCCTAATTCATTTAGCCAACGCCACTTTGGATCTACCTTATAAAATGAGAAATTTAGATACACTGGAGAAGATTCAGTTAAGGTGGCTCTATCATTTGGGTGGTTTGATGATGGAGAGAAAGATCTTGCATCCAACGATGTTTCCTTTGCCTTGGGCGGTTCCCGTCTATTTTTACTTTGCGTTCTATTGTTAGGAGACATATGTCTCTGCCTACGATGAATAGAAGATAGATAACATTTAAGTTCTAATGATGAGGGCTTGGCCGATTTCCGTCAGATAGCAGCCAACTGGATTTCCCTAAATTCTGATAGAGGGGTAAGATGATTGTCGCGATGAGGACGATGAGGATCGTGATGCAGATGAGGAAATGGAAAGTAGTTGCTTAATCCCGTCTTCTACATTTTTCCATCTAGGTTCATAACCGATTTCTAATTTTGCAAGTGATATGTCGGCCATTGTATGCTGCACATAGTTATTTATTGGGTTCTTGACATAAGTGGGCTTAATATCGGTACCTAACTGTTTATTAATAATTTCAACCACATGGTTAAAGGAGGTTTGCATTCCAGTTCCAACATTGTAAATACCAAATCTGGGACTTGAGTAGTTATCGTTATTTTTGTCAATGCAATCACCAAAGCTCTGGGATTTTGTTCCCATAGCTAAGATATTTGCTTGAACCACGTCAAGCACGAACGTAAAATCTCGGGTCTGGGTCCCGTCTCCATAAATAATAGGACTCTTTCCGTTCTCTGCCATATCCCAGATAAATTGTGAAATATTATTAGCAAATCTTCCTTTGTGTTTTTCGTTCGGGCCGTATATGCTAAAGTATCTTAGCCCGATAGAATCAACTCCACATTCTAAGTTATAGGTTCTAGCAATTGTTTCACGACAGTAAAAAGACGATTCATAGAATGTCCTAGGTTTGACGTTAGCTGATTCTCTATAAGGAGTAGACAGGCCATTATATAGAGAAGATGAAGAGGCGTATATGACCTTCCTCACCTTATTCCTCTTGGCTGATTCCATGATATTCATAAATCCCATTATATTTACGTCTGTTCCTTTTCTTGGGTCATCTGTAAACATAGGTGATGAACTCAAAGCAGCCTGATGTAAAATGTAGTCGCAGTTTTTAGTAAGCTCTAGTACGAGATCATAATCCAATACAGAGCCGTTTACAAATTTCACCCCTTTAGATAGGTTTGCAGGGGTTCCGAGGGAGAGATCGTCTAAAGTGATCACTTCGCCACACTTATCGTTTAACGCGTTTGCCAGATTAGACCCTATGAAACCTGCTCCACCAGTTACCAGAACTTTCATCTAATTAAGTTCGAATAGATCTATCGACCACTAAAAAACGTTTCTTGGCGCTAGGAGAGATTTAACTGCCGTACCTCTGTTTGAAAGTGATTCAACCATATCTATCTAGTTCAGTACAGCTCTATACCTCTTACCTACGCTGAATGCTTATATCCATAATTTCACACAATCCTTATTCAACAATGTATAATTGACCGATTTACTATTATGTTTTCGATAATTACGGATAAGTTTTAATTGACGAAGCATACAATGACGAATGAGAAATAATAGTAATGATCACCTCTCCGTCACTCCGGACAGAAGATTTAGACAAAACAGACAAGAAACTACTTAATGAAATACAGTGGTCTTTTCCTCTGGTCCAAAGACCATTCCTCGAGATTTCAAAACGATACGAATTATCAGAAGAGGAAGTTATTCATAGAATCACCCGCCTAAAAGCTACCGGACTGATAAGACAAATAAACGCCATATTTGATACAAGACGTCTTGGTTATAAAAGTGCCTTAATTGCCTTTTCTGTTGATGCGGCTAAGCTTGATGACGTAGCTGCCCAAATTAATAAATATCCTGGAGTCAGCCATAACTACGAAAGAAACCATGAATACAATATGTGGTTTACACTCGCTGTTCCTCCAAATGAAAGCATGAAGACAGTTTTGGACGGGATGGCTGCACTCGACGGCGTTCTAAAATATAGATTGTTACCCACCCTGAAACTCTACAAAATTGGAGTGAGACTAGATATGGTAAACAATGATGCGGAAAAACCTGAACCTACTGACACGGTAAAGGAGTTCAACCCAGGAAAGGTTACACTGACGCAACTAGACAAAGATTGTATTCGAGAGTTACAGAAGGATTTGGAACTCATCCCGGAGCCTTATGGTAAGTGCGCCAACAATATTGGATTGACTACAAGTGGGCTAATCCAAAAGGCCAAGGACTATGAACGAGATGGCATAATCCGTAGGTTTGCAGCGATATTGCGTCACCGAGATGCAGGATTTTTTGCCAATGGTATGGTTGTTTGGAATGTTCCTGAAGAAAAGGTCGATGAGGTAGGTTACAAGATTGCTTCTTTTCCGCAAGTAAGTCACTGCTACCGAAGACCTGTTTATGCCGATTGGCCATTCAGTTTATTTAGTATGATCCATGCACGGACAATTGAAGCAGCCGAAAAAATTGCAGCAGAGATATCTAACACTGTTGGTGTAAAGAACTACAAGATTCTATTCAGTTCAAGAGAGTTTAAGAAGGAACGCGTAAAATACTTTGCTGAATAAAAAACTAACGTTAGCTACTTACGATAGCCAATCTTTTCTAAAGTCCACATAAAAATTACATCATCCAAACCTATTCAGATAATGGATACAACAAATACTGGTCTGGATCATTTTATTTCTTATGAGAAGCGGGTAAGTAAGTTCAATTTAATACCAGGATCAGACTTTGTACTGCCTATCTTCTACACTCCTTATTCGTAAATTCCTTGCAAGTAATATCATGTCTCCAGCTCCCATTAAAAAAAACCTCTAGATGAGAATTATTATCTCTGTCTGTCACGATTCTCTGCTGGCCATTTTTTGGATTATGTAAAGACGTTCGTCCTATATTCTCGCCATAATAGTTCACCATAATAATATAGAAAGTGCCTCCTTACATAATAACCAGTCTATTACCATACCACTTCCCAATATTTCCTATCGTAATACCGAATATTCACGCGAGCGAGAGCGAGGATATTTCTATACCATCCATGCTCAAGCATTTATTCACAACAAAACTGCATTATTGCGTAATGACTGGGATTTCTCTGTATCGAAGAGGAGCCGGAATGCTCTGACTGCTTCTTCGCCGAAGACCAAGTTCATCTTGAATTGACAAAGATTACGGACAAGAATACTTCATAGGCCATTCCAGTTATGATCTCGTCAGGCATAGCAAGTGGACCGGGGATTTTCTTCGCTCCTATAATTGAAAGGGAACCATTAT
>CAYWRR010000247.1:0-3654 GCA_964460425.1 uncultured Nitrososphaera sp. | reverse complement strand
AAACTCTTCTGGAATTATACTTCCTCCAGTCTGACCTAAGTAATAGTCCTTGTTCATCGTAACTTCGTGATCTGTCTTAGAACCACTTCCATCACTTTCTATTACTTCTACATTATATCTCCAAATATTCTCATCTGATGGGGGAGAGGTAGTAACAGATATTCTAGCCATTAGTACTAATAGACCTAAATGACGTCTTTTATTGCTTACTATAGGATCGAGTCCAATAATAATAGTCAAAATAAGTTCTACGTCGGAGAAATGTAGAGTTTAGAGCAGTTTCGAACAGCAGAGATCCATCCGGCGAAATAGCCTCTGTAGGATGAGTGATGACCTATGAGCCTATGATTACACTGACATATCGCTAATTTACTAAGTATTATAAATGCGGACGTCGAATCTACGTAAAACAACAGATAAAGGTGAGATAATTTATGGATAAACTAGAACGACAACTCAAACATCGACAAACTATTATCAACTTGTACAATTCAGGTATCTTACCGGAGATGATTGCAATGCAGCTAGATATTACAAAAGAAGATGTGTCTAATGTTATAAATGAAGAAGCCACTGAAGAAGACAGAAAATACAAAGCTGTTAAACGGGCATCAAACTCTTCTTCGGTAGGTATGTTTTATCTTGATGCAGTTATCAACGTAGATCTAGCTATTAATCATGCCCAGCATAGTATGTGGAGGGCTCTGAAAGGGTCGGTACCAAAATTTAGTATCTCAATGGTGGAAGAAGCACAGAATGTTCTTGAAAAGTATGCAAAATCCAAAGTTACATTTGTTATTCTGCACATTGATATTGTAGGCTCGACTGCGATGTCAATGACTCTACCAGTTGAAAGGCTTGCAACTATAATTCAGACATTTACTCAGGAAATGTCGCTTATCGTAGCAGCATACGGAGGGTATGTTTTAAAGTATGTTGGAGATTCAGTTTTAGCATTCTTCCCTGTTAATATGGAAGACAAGTATTTGCCTTGCGCTAATGCAGTAAACTGTGCACACTCTATGATTAAAATAATGCGTGAGGGCTTGAATCCAATTCTAAATGAATATGATTATCCAGAGATGGGAGTACGTGTAGGCATTGATGTAGGGCAGAACGTAGTAGTGCAGTATGGCTGGGGTACTCATTTATTGGGTACCAGGGAGAAGCGGCAGACGCTCAAGAAATCACACTTCGATATTTTGGGTTACACTATCAGTATCGCAGCTAAGATGAGTACATTCGCAAAAGATAATCAAATCGTAATTGGGCAGATGGTATACGATATTCTCGACAATTCACAGAAATCTACTTTTAAAATTCTTTCAATTGGGTCAAGTGTGTGGAACTATGTTAGTAGCGACACCGGAGAAATCTATGGTTTGTATGGAAGCACTATGTGGAAATAATCTGCAGACATCTTCGTAGTAGTCAATGTCAATTCATCAAGTCCACGCTTTATGCCGTAGTAAAGGAAAAATAGAATATCTATTCGGATTGATTTCCTCCACCAAACCCGAATATTTCACCTAGTTGTTCGAGTGGCCCTTGTTCAGTTTGATTTTCCATGGTACCTGTCTCATTAGCTGCACCAGTCATGTTTGTCTCATCCAACTGTGCGAATGACCCTACAAACAAGCCTAATGAAGCCAATAATGATAATGCCAAGGCAGATGACATCATTAACATTGTCCTAGTTTTCATTAAAAAACCAAGTGTATAATGTAATATATAAAAGTTTTTTTATAGTATTTACGATGATTCTACGTCCTTCAGTAGCAGACAGGATTTGACAAGTCGAAGATTATATAACCCATCTCTCACGCGTGGATAGGTACATAGGGTTTCTCAATCACCATTAAACTAACGAGCTTGTACAATGCGAGATATATTTTTACCTTAGGTAATGACAATGATATGTTAATAGAAAAATGATGGTGAAATAGAATGTCGTCCTCCTCTTCCGAAGAGATGCCGCTAAGGCAACACATAGAGGAACTACGTTCTAGAATTCTTCGCATCGCTGTTTCTGTGATCGTCGTTACTGTATTCTGTATGAGCTTTGGAATCAGGCCTTTGGTTTTGGGTGATAGCATCTTAGTTTATTATCCATATCCTGATCCCATTCATAACATTGCTATTCAGGTTACTAAATATATGCAAGAGACATTGCTTCCACCAGAAGTAGAACTAATTCAAACAACCCCTGCCCAGGCATTCTTCTCTCAAATATATGTGTCTGTGTTAATTGGATTTATGGTTTCTATGCCGATAATTGTGAAAGAAGTGTTTGGTTTTGTCTCTCCAGCCATTGAAAAAAAGACAAAGCTTGGCATTTTGAATATATTTTTACCAACGGTATTTCTCTTTATGTTTGGCATTGCATTTTCATATGTACTTGTAATTCCATTCATGCTTAATTTCCTATATAGCTATGGGCTGGCAATAGGTGTTGCAACGTTTCTAAGCATTGATAGTTTTATCTCATTTGTTTTGCAGTTCTTTTTGGGATTTGGTATTGCTTTCGAACTTCCCATGATCATGTATGCTATTGCATTAACTGGAGTAGTTGATGCCAAATTTTGGAGAAATAATATTAGATATGCTGTTATTATGGTCGTGATTTTTGGAGCTCTAATAACTCCAGACGGTAGTGGTGTAACTATGTGGCTAGTAACATTGCCTATGTTGGGACTTTATGTTGTAGGGATGGTTGCTATTGAAAGAAGGCAAAAAAAGAAACTGCAGAAGACTTCCTCAGATACGTTATGAATTTAACTACGTAATAGTCTAACTACGTAATAGTGTTAGATTCTAAAGCCATCGCAAGATTTATACAACGAGCTATGGTGGGCGGATAGATAAATGATACCAGATGGAGACTGTGAATGCCCACTGCAACAGTAACATACAAGGCAGAAGGTCCTCCTGACACAACATTATCATTTGAGTTGGCTGGCGCAAATATTAACGATATCCATAGAAAATTGGCATTGAAAAAAAAAGAACTGGATGAAAAGTTCAATGTAGATCCTCTAAAAACAGTACTAATATGGACAATATCTTCATCAAAAAGCAGAGCCAACGATTGGAAACGTAACCAAATTGGACCTCCAATTTAATCAGTATCTTTATCACAGTTTTCTTTAGTCTACAGAGTTAATATGCGAGAGTAAAATTTTGCTACTGTTTGCAAGAAGGATGAGCTTACTGCGTTCGAGTTAGACTTGCGTAGCATAAGTATCAGCCCACATCTCTCTGAGTCTATCTGCTGAGGATTTTGCATCATTATGATTTGTAAAAACTTCAAGAGTGATTGTCCTATCATAATCGATAACCTTAAGCGCTTCTATTGCTTTTCGATGATCAATCAAACCAGACCCTATAGGTAGGTGTTCATCTCTATTTCCATGATTGTCATGCCAGTGGATATGGCTTATTCTATCTTTGAACAAATCTATGAACCCAACTACTGACTCCATGCCCCCCGAGGTGAATGCATGAGGAATATCTAGGTGCACAAATAATGAAGTGACATTGTCAATGATGTACTTGAATTCATCTATATTGTGAATTCCGTTTGATAATGGGAGGTTTTCTAGCATTACATGTATTTTATATTTTTCTGCATAACTCACAATTTCCCTTAGACTT
>CAYWRR010000246.1:0-3659 GCA_964460425.1 uncultured Nitrososphaera sp. | reverse complement strand
GTATAGTGAAACAAAAGTATAATGGTTATAGTCTAACTAATAATAAGATGATAAAATCTTTGTTAATTGCAACAGGGCTAATTGTGATAGCCTTGTTGATGTTGGCCCAGTATGACTAGGAGGCAAAGGCTTTTTAGCATGATCTATCGCTGTCCAATTTGCAGAGATCAGCTGAAAAAGGAGGACCAAGGGAAAAGGGAAGCTAACAAATTTGGCTCTCTTATACTACGATTGATAAAATATTCCCACTTTGGTCTGCATAGGATGCAATATCTGCTTTACCTTTAACACCCTGAAGTCAATTATAGATGGACAATAATAATTTTCATATTTACTAAGGAGGACCTAAAAATCTTTCCTACCTATATATATGTCAATTAATCTGAGATGGTACTAATATGGAATTGTTGAAGGTATAACCTACTGCTTTGCTAGCTATGATTAGACTTCACTATCATGATGACATGCACATGCAATAATTCATGAATATGATAACGTTATGTGGGAATCAATGAACAGAAGTTACTACAGCTCTAGAATTACTAAAGTGCAATTGGATGTTTACTGTGACACGTATTCAATACTTTAAACAACTATCACCTCTCTCCACGCCCCAGTCCCCATCTAAGCCTTTCTCCTTCTATGCTGTTGTATCATCATGGGATACCAGGTTGTTTTCCCACCTTTGAGATCGTGCATGCAGAGGGAGCTAATTCAAGCTTGACTATATTGTAGTAGAATTCCAAATGACTCAAACCTTACTGCTTGGCTCTGTATTGTTGTTTTGTAGAATCATATGCAAGTAAACCATTCCCAATTACAAGCTCAAGATTGACTCTCCTCCAGGTCGGAGGGCAAATATGACGGATATATTATTCTAGTCTTCGTTCTCCATGGTTATTTTCGATCAAGCTTATACAATGCCTCTTCATTAAGGCTTATTTGGCTATTTTAGCTAGTATAACTACGAGAATACAGCATTGATAGATTCAATTACATAAGCTAACCATCCACGCATTTTCGAGCATGCGTAATAATATACTATAGCAAAAAAAGGTATTCTCATGAGAAACGAGGCCCCACTGTACGCTATAGCAGAAAGACGCTTACAACATTCTAATCCGAAATTGCATCCCTCTCTTAGCCCAAAGCGTACTCCTAGCTGCAGAGTGTTCCGATTGGTTGTTCATTGAATATGCTAATACCGACTTTGAAGATATGTATGGTAACGGTTAGCCTGACTTGGATCATTCCTGCCATTGGTCCGGGTGCATAGTATAATATTTTGAATGTTTCTCTGCTCGACATTCTATGAAGTAATGTATATAAGCAAGTGCGAGAGAGCACTTTGTTATTATTATTAGTGTCATAGTCAATAGCAAGAGTCAAATGAAATGCATTTGTCCACAGGAATGGCTTCTTTTAGCTCTCTCTCAAATGCTGCTTAGGAGGTAAAAATAGTTCTGTCAACAGTTAAGACCAATAATTACGTAGGTTAGTTGAAAGGCTATGCCTATGTCGTTTGAAGAAGACGCTCAAGTTATTACCTCTGATGGAAAGAATATTGGCAAGGCGAAAAGGATAGAGGAGAATGACAGTTATTTTATAGTCTACAAGAAGGGACTGCTAACAGATGAAGAAATTCGTGTCCCTGTCAGAGCAATCTTACCCCGAAAGGATAGCTCTGTCAACAGCGAACCTATCAGGCTCAATATGACCGAGGAGACTCTAAAGCACGGCTATGAGTTTGTGCAAGGGAAGCCGAATTCAGAATTCATGCATGGAACAAAAGAGTCCGAGCCAAAGCTCACACTAGAAAAGCAGCTAGTACATTTTGAACCTGTAGAGCCAGTAGAAGAACCTAACAGGAGTGGTATATCTTCTCCGCCTGTGGCCGAGCAGCATCAGGCAGTCTTGAAAGGAGGCGAGGAAAGCATCGGTGCCGCTCTCTATAGTTGTGACATGTGTACCGCGAAGTTCGACAAGTCTGAAGAGCTACAAAAGCATCATAGTGAAAGCCATAATGCACCTGTCAATACTTGATTAGATAACTACGCAAAAAGCAGGTGCTTGAACAGTAGACGCTACAAAACCATGTATCCAAAATTTGATTCTTTCTGATCTTTGAACAAGGTTGATGCGCAGCTTGAAAATGCTGGATCCTTCTGCTTAAAGAAACAGGAGGATAGACTCACTAATCAAGGGTTTACGCTTCCTGAGGCCCATGCACAATATCGTAAAAACCTGATAACAATCTTGACTCAAGATTCTATCAAAGGAAAATAGCAGGTAGGAGGATTATCAAGATCTCTCTGCTGTCAAAGAGGGGTCTTTGGTATTTATTTAGCAAAAAACAAGGATTGTTCTTATTGCTCTCCATTTAGTCTACTCAATGCGTCTTAACATACCATGCCTATTTAACTATCTTCAAGAATTGGCACACAGGAATCTGGATGAGGGTTACAATCTGGGCATTCCTCAAAGCAGAGTCTACCGTCGCTCTCGACCGCCAATATCAATGCCGTTCCCTTGCAGGTCTGGCAAACAAACATATCGCTTAGATCACATTATAGTGTTGGAGTATACCTCACATAAAGCTTTTTGGTTTAAATGGGATAGTCAGGTAATAATAATCTTGTACGATCTTATGCTGTATATTTCACTAAAAGTTTAGCACTATATCAAAACGCTGATAGCGACATTCGATGGGAATTGGGCGAGATATTTTGTCGATATCTATTCACTGTAGGATACGCTCGCAATTTAAGACTGTTAGAACATAGATAAGACTTACCTTCCTGCATATAATCCCTTGTGAAACTGAGAAACCGCATAAGCATGGATATATTACATACCTGAGGTCTCTAGATTCAGAAAGATAGCATAAAAAGAAGTTAAAGAAGTTATTCGATTACCTTGGTATATCTGGTGATTTAGAACAGCAGGGATATCTACTATCTGCAATTCATGGAATGATGCATAATCAACCCATCGACATGGCAGGACAAGTACGGTTTTGCTCAGGCGAATGAAGTTAATGAAGTGACCAAATGCCGATCTGTTCAGGTCAAACGGCCATAGCCTCCAATGGAAATGTTGCACTTGGGACCGATTTATCAGCTCAATTAAAGTTATCATTGGGTAACTTGGAGGAAGTTCTGCAGAAGTCAGACTTTGATATCTGACATAGTTACGATGACAGTCTACGCCCCCGATCTAGATGTGCTAATTGGCGCCTATGACAAATGGTAGTGTGACTCACAGAGCCAAAGTGTCAGGCAGCACAAACACTCCTTGGAGTGAACCAGGTGGCTTTTCCTGAATTGATGGTGAAATTGAACCAATTGCAGCGAAGTAACCATAATACAAAGTCGGAACTAGCATCAAATGGCCCGTTTTCCTTGTGTGCTTCTGCAGCTTTTTAGTTATAGGAAAAGTAATGACTGGTAGGGTTTGTGCTGCTCTTGCATTCGAATTTGTTCCTTTTACATACGAATATGCTTTGCTAGTTCATGATATCTTGCCAGCTGTTGAAATAATTCATAGTACGGTTAGAGAAACAAAAGAAGCATTACAAAGAGGAACCGTATTGTTGAAATAATCTAAAAAAGTACATGTTTTTGCAGCAGTTAACTGATAAATAGTCAGAAGACCTTCTC
>CAYWRR010000245.1:0-3694 GCA_964460425.1 uncultured Nitrososphaera sp. | reverse complement strand
GATGTAGTTGTGATTGTATAGACCCTGTAGGCAATCAGCAGGAGAATACGCCGCAGGCATAATTGTTGTTGCATTTTTGCTCCTTGATCATTGCTTGTGATCATGATTTGATTTCTATTTCACTCATTTACACATCCCAGCTGTTATGCTTTAGCTTGATAATTTTGGCAATATGTTTGGATGCAGAGATTGATATTGTGTCATCAAAAAGTATCTTCTTTCCTTTCGAGTCGTCGCTAGTTCCATATAAACGAACGTCTGCATCCCGTACAAGTTTAATTTGAATTTGATAATCAATTGGAACTGTATACTGAATCGTGTTTGTCAAATTACGTTTACCATTTCTCACACGTAGTAGGTATGTCGGTATTATATTACAAATACCCATTCTATTGTCCGAGAATTGTCTAGTAGATGAGGTTTGATCCCATTCCTTTGACTTGAGCCTATTTGGGTATGAGAAATAGCCTCCAGAGCCAAAAGATGTGCTGACAATCACTCCATTGCCAATTGCATATTCATCAAATGAAGAGTGTCCATTGTTGTTAACTTGCATAACATATCTTATACAACCTCCAAATTCTCCTCGCTCCAAATAGACATCAGTTAGAACATCTGAGTGTTGGCCACCAAAGTTTATAGAAAGCATTCTTTCTTCAATGACCGAATATCTGCCAGCATCAATATCGTGGAGAGTCTTATCAAAACGATCATACATTGTTTCGGCAAGTCTTGCCCTGCTGCCAAGTATATCACATTCTTTTAGTCCCACAAAAATCATAGGCACTGCAAGTAGCCTTCCATAATATCCAAAAGTGCCATCTCCTCCCACAACTATGGCAACATCAGGGTCGCTTGGACAATATCGTAAACCGGCAGATTGAATCTTAATTGCTATTTGTTCTGCGGAAATCTTGGGTCTTTTTGGATGAACGAATATTCCAAATTTCAATGCGCTTCAGCTACTAATCTCGTGTGCCCTTGGCTCTAAAGCATTGCCTGCAATATGACACTGTGGTAGTCCTAGATAATTCAGTCACTCACTTCGAAGAAGTGAACTAGCAGTCGTCATTGCATTAGTACTTTCTGGTTGCTGATGCTTGGCTTGTTAGGGCTGCTCTGATAACTCGTATGTTCGATGGCTATAATAATACAGATGAAGATGACGAGATGTTAAGGATACCATAAGCTAGATTGCCTCCTTTTGTGTTACTTTCTCACCACATTAGCCTCTCCTCTTTTAATAGTCGGGGTCTGGTGGACAACCATAGTCATCAGCCGCGCTTGTTCCGCCAACAGTTACCCCACCACATTCGCTAACCTCTTGTTCTTTATCGTTACCTTCTGTAGTGACAGCAGTACCACTACCTAACGCATTGAGGGCTAGATCCAACTGCATTATCGCACCTTGGGTATCATTATTCTGTAATGCAGTAAGTGCTTCTTCTATATGCATTCTTATCTGTGATTGATTTCCTTCCGCTGCATCAGTAGTAGTGGCATTAGTGGTAACATTTCCGCCTTCCGCAGTACCACCCATAGTTGTTGTGGCATTGTCGGTAGTAGCACCGCGGCCCGTTGTTCCAGCTGTCGTCTCCTCCTGCGCAATTGCTGACTGGTAGCTGCCAATGAGGGATAGTCCTGACAGCAGTAGTGCTACAGTAACTATTGCCCCTACCATAACTATTCCAGCTATCTGTTTGGCCTTGTTGTTACCATGTATGATAGAAGCACTTTTAATATGTTCAGTGCCAGGTTCTTCGTTCATAGCTATCAGAATTACGAACATATGATTATTAAATATGAGTACAGCGCGTGGCTGTACAAACATATTCTTAAGAAAACTGATCTAATGTTGATGATAGAAATATACTATCAGTTGGAAATGACAGAAGAAAGAAAAGGTTCCTACTTGAGGAACTACAACGATACGATGTTACATTCGAGGTAAATGAAGCTTTGAAAGCGCCTAAATATACACTTGAGAGACTGTTGCAAGAAGTAAAGAGCAAGCAGGATACTTCGACTCGATCTTAAGATTTACTTATAAATTTATATGAGTTTATGATATGCGATTATGTTACCAATTAACGGTTGCAAGTGTACTTTTTTCTCATGCAATCCTTGGGCAGCCCTATTCTGGCCGCCTTTCAGTAATACAATAACAAGAGATCAAACCAGTAAATACACACACATGATGCAAAAACATAAGATTTCTTGCAATCAAAATAATTCACTAGCATATCACAGAGAGATTAACCTCTGACTAAAATTTTGTATCGCCCTTCAGTCCTGCTCAGCTGTGTAAGCATAAATTTCTTTTTGAATGGCCATTGAAACCCGAGAGGGAATTAGTCCTAGCACATAATCCCTAGCGTCTTTTTTCTGTCTCTTTTTATCTAATTTTTTGTGCATGAATAATACCATGAGCATCTATATAGTAAAGGTATCAAGTATCATATTGGAAACCTCTCCGCCAATACGATTTTTGTTGCAACTTGATGTTCAGATATGAAAAGACCTGGCTTTCAGGAGAGGCATCATAGTATTGACGTTCACTGTTTTTCCCTGTATCGCTATTAGGAGAGCTTCTGTAGATGATCAAAGGAGTCATTGAGTGGTAGAACTGCAGCTTGATAAAGCCTACCACTTATTTAGGGCTGGAATAGCGTGTTTATGGTTGTCTTAAACTATGTATAAAAAGATACTCATCCCCTACGACGACTCAGAACCCTCTAACAATGCATTAGATTACGCAGTAAATATCGCCAAAATGTCTGACAAATCTGAAGTAATTTTGCTCTATGTGATAGCAGAATATCCTATCTATTATTTTGTTGAACGGCCTGCCCGGTCTATCAAGACTGGGAAGAAAATAACCCATTCGCAATATCTCAAAGAAGTCTACAAGCTTATAGAGGTAAGCGCCAATGATGTGTTAGATAAGAAAAAGGACGAGATCAAAAAAATAATGGGCCTTGAAATAAGGACAAAGCTTCTAACTGGGCACATATCAAATACAATAATCGATTTTGCAGCGAAAGAAAAAGTCGACCTGATAGTAATTGGAAATGTAGGACGGTCAGGTATATCAAAGATGAAGACGCTTGGCAGCGTATCAAGGAGCGTAAGCGAAAGGGCTACATGCCCAGTTTTGATTATTCATTAAGTAATAATTGAAATGGAGGGACATTTTCTAGATGTTGATAAATCCTTTCTAACTCATTGATCCCTCAGCGGTCTCTCTATATTAGCCTGGCATTTTATATCCAGATAATTTAACAGAAATGTTGAATATCTTAAAGGCTATTTCTCCCATTATTGTGATAGTCCTCTTTAGCGGTTTGCCAGGGGTCGGGAAGACAAGACTGGCAAATGAATTGGCACCTTTGATTAATGGTGTAGTTTTATCTACAGACAAGTTAAGAAAGGAGCTAATGTCAAAGCCTAAGTACACAATGAGGGAAAAAGAGCTGATCTATGATGTTATGTTGCTAGTGGCAAGATATCTACACAACGAAGGTGGTATAAATTGCATCCTTGATGCGACTTTCAATACGGAAGAATCACGTAAAAAAGCAAGGAAAAGATTGGCGAGTGTCTCTCCAGAACAGATTTACATAGTTGAATGTGTGTGTCCAGAAGATTTCGTGATATCAAGATTAAAGGAAAGAAAAGGGGAATATTCTGATGC
>CAYWRR010000244.1:0-3699 GCA_964460425.1 uncultured Nitrososphaera sp. | reverse complement strand
ACGCCTGTCCTCTTGCCAATTTCAGCCATGGTGCCTTTAGTTTTGTAATCGAACATTTTCATGCTACTCCTTCTCTTCCCTTCTTTGGCTCCTACTCCATTTTCTCTTCTATTTTTTAGAATTGAAATTAGGTTCTTTGCGGCCACTTTGCCTTCCCTTATAGCATGCTGGGCGGTTGGAGGATATGGTTTTTTAGTATGAGGATCAGTTATAGATGCACAGTCTCCAAGAGCAAAGACCCTATTATAGTTGTGAACCTGTAGATAATTGTTGACGACGATTCTTCCTCGTTTGTCATGCTCACAGGAAAGCTCCTTGATCAGCTTGGAAGGCATCACACCACCGGACCAAATCAGTGTAAATGTTGGTATCAATGTACCATCATTTAATTCTGCATGATCATTTGTATAGCTAGCTAAACGTTTGTTTAGAATAACTTCAACTCCGCTCTCCCTTAATTTTTGTAGAGCAAATTCAGACAAGCCTTCACTGACTTCTGGTAAGATCCTTTCACTAGAGTTGACAAGTATGATTCTGATATTCTTCTTTGCGTCTATATTATGGTAAAATGCTGCTATGGAATCTCGTACTAGGCTATTTAGCTCGCCTACTGCTTCAACACCGCCAAATCCCCCTCCAACAACTACGAAGGTCCCCAAACTTTTTCTCAAACGATCATCTTCATCATTATTCTCATGTTGTAGGTCTGCCTGCTCAAGCATACTAATAACATGATTCCTCAGAATCACGGCATCGTCTAGAGTCTTAAGGGTTAAGGCATTTCTCTCCAGATCTTTCATGCCAAAGAAATTTGTCTCGCCACCTAATGCCATAACAAGATAATCATAGTTTAAAACGTGTCTGTTAAGACGGACTGGATCCATCGGATTGCCAATAGCCTTAGTTATGGTTACTTGCTTATTCTCTAAATCTATTGATTCTACATTTGCTTCATAAAACCTGGCCCTCTTACAAAATGCCCTAATAGGTGTTACGATGTGACGAGTTTCTATCATCCCTGATGAAACTTCTGGAAGCAGGGGAGTAAAAAGGAAGAAATTGTCTCTATTTACCAATGTTATATCGACTTCTACATCACTTTCAAATGCAGTCTGAAGTCTTCTCAAGACTTCTATTCCAGCAAAACCGCCTCCCAAAATTAATATTCGTTTTATCTGAATAGGTGTTGTTTCATGTATAAGTTCCAAATGTCTCTGCAACCAATCTATTCTAGAGAAGGAGATTTCACATCTTGAACATCTGTACTTTGCTCCAAACTTTATCTCTAATAACGATGAGACTATGCCAAGGGTTACGCCAAAAACCAAATGCATCACTATAGAGCCTATCATTAAAGAGAACTGATTTTCCCTTATCGAGTTGGCGGCTTCTGCCTCTGTGATGGACGCTTGTACTTCTAGGAGAATATCAATAATTTCAGGTGATATAACAAATTGATTAACTGGAATGAAAAAAACAGCAAATACTACTATGCCTACGATTAGACCATAAATGACTCCATTTGATGGTTTGGTTATGTTCAGTATATTGCTTTTGTATAGAAATATTCCTGTAACTACTCCTATTGAGACAGCTATTATAATATGAAGCGCAGCTCCTGCAATAATTGATGCTGAGGCTGAAGAGTAAACTCCTGCGATATGTCCAAAGGCTATCCATGTTAGATAATAGGGCAGCCCCATTTGTACCTCAAATAAAGTCTTTGGAATCACCATTGCCACTGCTCCAACAATAGCTCCTATTACAACGAAGAATACCTCACGCCTAAAGGAAAAATCTACTCTGACTATTTCGGGCCTATTGTCTGAGGTTTTCAATGATTTTACCATATGCTCTCAAGAATAGCAAAAATCAAAAAAGAAGAAGGTGCTCAATCCGCCACATTATGATACATGGTTCTGACATGGCTTTCTCTTTCTTCCATGTTACCAAAGCTTCATTTGCATATGCAGAAGGCATATAATTAATGCTTCACCGATTCTCACTTGATATGCTATTGTTGAATACGCCTTCTTTCTTCCTTCATTGCTCCCAGTTTAAGCACTAACGCTGAGGTTATTGCTCCAAGCACTGCACCATAGACCAAATGCTGCAAAACTCCAATTCCCATCATCATTGGCATACCTTGCTGCAGCATTTCCATTGCCTGTAGCTGGGTCACGCTTGGATTCATTTGCATTATCATCCCTATGAGCACAGGAGGCATTACCATCATGCTTATTGGGGCAAAGAGTACCGCAAATGCGATCATCCCTGTGATAACACCTTCTGCGATCCCTTTTCCAAAGCTTGTAATTCTCAACTTGCCAACCGAGGAAGTTATTGCACCAAATATCACTCCTATTAGTACACCTGTGAGTAAGTGCATACCAAGACCACTGGTCATTGCATCATTTTGGTTAGCGCCAAAGGCTAAACCCATGGCAGCTGCCATTGTATTTGCTGGCATCCCTGCCATCATGGCGGTTAGCATCATGAAAGGAATCATTATCAAACCGCCTACAAATCCTCCAACAGCTCCAAATGTGATACTTTTTCCAACGGAGCGATTACTTGATTGAATCGTGTTTCTCATATTTCTATCATTCACCACCTTGTCGTTTGGGCGCAGCAAATTATGATAAAAGACTTATTACCAACTATTTGACCTCTAATCGAATGGTTAAAACTAACATCTCTACTATTTTGAAGTTCTCAGGTTATATGGGCTCTGTTAACTTAAGGCAAGATGTATAGCTAGAGGTATGTCCTAGCGTTACATTGTAGGTCATGGAACGTACTAGAACACACCCAGCCATAATCAGGTATGGACTGTACTTGTATTTTAGTTCTAGGAGCTTCAGGTTGGCAGCTATAAATGTTTGTCTGCTGTGACAGAAAGAACACATGTAGCAATATGGAAGTGGATCCAGAAATATTCTGCAATAGCAGATGGGTTCATGACGGACAGACGACTGGTCAAAGAGATATTTGTTGATGAAATACTTCTCCACAGATAGATGGTTATGATTACTGGCTGTGGATTGCGTATGAGCCCAACCTGAACTCCTGTCTTATGATGCATCTATCGAGAGAAAGGACAATTTTTGTCTGCTATCATTTCTTCAAACAACTATGACATAGATATGGCAGGAAACCTATTTTCACAGATGACGCTCAATGGTACAATGAAGCTTGCAGATGGTTGAGGCTGCAACATCATGTATATGGTACTAGACTAAAGAACCTGATGGAGCGGTTCATCCAACAGCACATTAAGGATAGAACACAGAATGTTTCGATGATCATTTTCCGTGTAGAAAGAAGGAGAATTGTGATAAACAACATGTTTGGAACTGGCTGAAAATGTTCTTACTGTATCAGAATATGGCTCTGCTGACAGGACACAGTTTATGATGTTTCTAATAGGAGGTGGTGCTTAAGTTAACAGAGCCTTATATATCAGCTAAAGTTTTTGAATAGCTCTTGTGCTGTAAACATATATCTTAAGGGTTCTTAGGCTATGAAATCCCCATTGTTATTAGGGCAAGTGAAGGTCTCAGAAAAACGATAATACCAAAGTTTCAAGGGTTAAAAACAATCTAGCTCCTCCGTTACCTTGCTCATTTAGTATGGAGCGTATTGGGATCTTACTTTTCAGTATGACAAAAGTACTCTTTACCTTCCCTTCTTAACTGA
>CAYWRR010000243.1:0-3702 GCA_964460425.1 uncultured Nitrososphaera sp. | reverse complement strand
TAGGCTTACTCTTTATATTTCATGTACTCTGATGATTCTGGAAACAGTTCCTTGCGTGATGGCAAGTATTATGTTATAAGTGGAATCATAATTCATGAATCAACTTATGATTTTGTGATTGATAAGATAGCAGAGTATAGAAGTTTGAACTTTATTGACCATTACAAAGACGCCGAAATTCATGTTCATGAGATATGGCAAGGGAAGGAAAAGTTTGAAGGAATAGATTATAATACAAAGGTTAGGGTTTTGTCGGATTAACTAGGTGGCAGAAATGGGTGTTGAATTTTGGGTGTTACTGTAGCAATGTAATAAACATCAAGGAATAAAAGCGCGAAGGCGGATTATACTATTGGCGGTAGTAGCAGCAATAGCAGCTGTTAGTTTAGGTGTTCTACAGCAGACCTATATTCTCCAGACTCCTACAGTCCGAATATAGGTCGGTCGCTTGCTACTACCGCCTCGTTTTTAAAATAATACTCGGAGTCTATCATGTAAAAATATGTCGAAAATGGAAAGTTGAATTTTTGCTTGTATTTAGGTAAATATGTTATTTGCATGATTTTATGTGAAGTTAAATAACTCTATAATAATAAGCGGCATCAGACTTCTTATCACTGCTGTAGTTTATGTGGTAAGAGGCTAAAGAAGTTTTATAGGATAAGCGATTACCCATTGACATGCTGGAACTGTTTGGTAGTAAATGCAGATTAGTAAAGAGGGTTGTTGTCGATATATCTCTTGGCAGAAGAAGAGAATGAGGGCGCACGCACGGACGTACGCCTGTCCATTCGCTAGAATAGCTTTTGTGCCTTTATCATCAAGTTTGCTGTAACGACAGAGAATGCCCCTGCCAGAAGAGTTGAAAGCATTGCAACTTGATACGGTGGGGCTACATTTGATTGTAGTAATAGGTAGATAGATGTGAATTTGACTATCATGTATACTACTTCAGATACGCCTAAAGCGGTCACTATTTTCTTTGCATCTTGCCTAAACCTATTTGAATCTCTCTTACCTGTAACCGTGTCGATATACTTCTTTCTATTATCGATGTAGAATAGACCTGCAAATGCAGCAAGATACACACCTGTATCTGTTATTATAGAGAAAATAGAAACAAGAACATCATTACTAATGCTTTGTGCAGCATAGTGAACAATTGTCGCATCTGCAATAATTGCAGCTACAGCTGCTACAATGATATTTTTGTTGAAAAGGATGAGTTCTCGATATCTGGTATAGAATTGTTTGAACGATTGTTGCAGTCGTCTATACTTTTGTGTGGTACGGGGACGGTTTGAGAAGTCCATCATATCGTTTGGAAAAACATATGAATATTAATCTAGCTTAGAACCAAGTTTGACAATTTTGCTCCTGAATTGAAGAAGAAGTCAACCATCATCATGTCCGATACTCTTCTTCTTACGATAATATTCTTCTTCCTAACTTTATGGTTGTACGAGAATTTTTCAATAATAATAATTAGTCAATAGCCATATCTTGCGCTCACGCTGTCTTATGCTTTGGAGATTATGTTGACAACTTCTTAATTTCTGGGGCGCCCGCCATATGAAACACCCACGAGAAATTCTGTTTAGCACTATGGTAGCATGCAGATGAACTTTTCTTATTCGGTCTGTAGAAGAGACTGTGACAATACATGCTCTATTAAGCTTTAGGACACACTCTTTTCTCTAACTTCTCTCTGAGCTCTCCCTTACTTTTTACTGAGGCTGGCACATTTTTCCGCTCTTCTCTCGTTCAAGTGAATTGCTAATCTTTCATCATCTATAATAGCATCTTTGAAATCAGCATCTTCATAGTTTGGATAATCGGCTAGATGCCCTAATCCCACTAATATTGAATGGTGCAGTTTAGCACTTGTAAGGTCAACACTTGTCAGCACCTGAAAGGTTAGCATGCGTAAGGTTAGTGCCTCTAAGGATAGCACAGGTAAGGTTGGCATTTGTAAGATTGACTTTGGTAAGTATGGCTGTAGTAAGGTTAACAGATAGCAGCTTAGCTCCTGTAAGGTCTGAATGAAAAAGATAAGCACCTGTGAGGTTAGCACCTGATAAGTCAGCATATGGAAAACTATGAACAAGAGGACAACTATACTCCTGACGTATCTCGTTGAACTCTTTAACTCTCCCTGTCTTGAGCAATCCTAACCACTTCTCGGCATCTATAGATTCCCGTATACCTGCAAGCAGTTTCTCTTCTTCAACTTTCGTAGACTTCAATACTCTTCTATACTCTTCCATTTTTTCTATGTCTCGCAATATTTCATCTGCGCCCGTATTTAGAAAGTCTCTCTCAGACTGTCACTGGCTTCTCTCTCGTCGCCTTCTTTTACTCCGCTTCTGCTTACTAAAAACAGTATGAACTTTAGCATTTCAATCCCTTAATCCCAAGTATCTTCTAAGCGAGTGCCTCCTCCTGCTGCTTTCTTAGGTAAGAAGTGTAGCATCAAAAAAAGACTTCTTATCCTATTAAAGAAAGAATTACAATATTATTTCGATTTATGGTTATATTTCCTACTTTAGGATAAAAGTGCGAAATTTTCTCACTATTTTGTCCTTCAAAACTCAAATATACGATAATTTACCTAAAAGCAGCCACAGTGATAACACCAAAAACAACAGCACTAATAGCAACAATGTCTTTGCTGGGCGCAATAACTCCAGCAGCGCTTGCACAGGAACCCAACAGCTTCACGGCATCTAACATAGAGAAAGATGTCAGCCAGAGTATCACCCTAGCGGCCCTGAACGAGGGCGACTTTGGTCAGATAGACCAGCAAGCAAGCCAGGGATTCTGTGAACAAATAGTAGTATCACAACCCACAGCTGGTGATGATGCCAATTCAGATACTGCACAAGATGATGTGGGCGTAGTTAATAACAGTGACAGCCAACTCCAAGACAGCGAGGTAACAGGAAAGGACTGCTCCTAAGAAGCAACAGCGACTAGTAGTGTAATATAGGGAGAGAGAACGTCGTCATCCTAGTTAATCTAGGATACCAAAAAAGAAGAAGACTTTTCTCTCCCCTCCTCTTCTTTTTGCTCCTCTTTATCATATACAAAATGTAACCTATAGATCTTTATAACAAATAGTAGTGAAAGATTCACTGCTGTTGTTCTCATCTTATTTAAGGGAAGATAAGTTAGACCAAATTTTTGGCAAGAACAAAAAAGAAGAAAAGAAAAAAAGAGAGATCTATCGACCCACTCTCATGGTCGATAAGTGCTACTGTTCTAATGTATCGTTAGTTGGTAGTTCTTCAGCTTCCTCTTCTGTTTCTGGTTCTGTTACTCCTTCTGTCTCATTAGTTGTTGGTGGCTCACCTGCTGTCGGTGCTGGGCTAACAAAGACTGATGTACTGGCAGATCCAGTTCGACCTGTAGCGTCAGTGACAGTAACAGTAACAGTGTATGAGCCAGGATTCTCAAATGTGTGGAAAACGGTAGGATTTCCAGTGCTCTGTTGTTGGCCGTCACCAAAGTCCCAGCTATAAGTGATAGGCTCTCTATAAACTCCCCCTATGCTTGCAAAAAACTCGAAAGTGGCTGGTGCAGTACCTCCATTTGTCGTGTCCCAATTGACTTGAACTGGGAGAGGCTCTGGTTCTTCTTCTCCTGTCTCATTAGTTGGTGGTGGTGTTATTATCTCTTCTTCTTCTTCTGGTATTACAACTC
>CAYWRR010000242.1:0-3709 GCA_964460425.1 uncultured Nitrososphaera sp. | reverse complement strand
CGTGAGATTTGCAAAGGAACAGTGGCATGTATCCTATGTCTTTACGGACCAAGAGAGAGCTATGGGTTCCATTGAAGGAAAGTGGGTTGGATTCAAGGGAATAATGTACAACATAGAAGAGAATGGGGAGACTCACGTAAAAATGGAGATCTGGCTGGATAAGAACAACGATGGGGACTGGGTAAAGGTTGATGAAAACGTAGATAGAGGTGGCTGGGGAGATGAAGGTGAAGAATGCAGAGGCGAAGACGACCAGATAATAACCTGGGGAGGACCAATAGCCACCTTCAGATGGGATGGAGCCGATGATGTTGACATCAGAAACTTCAGTGTGAGGGAAATACAACCCCCCTCACAATGAGGTGCCCCGAATTCCTTTCCTTTTCTTTTAAGCCCCTGAATTCACCTATACAAGCACTGCAATACAAAAACATGATGGCGAGCCCACGTTCTAGTTATATTCGTAATAATAAAGAATGTTCTATACGTTCCTGTATCAAAGTTAATAAAGGATTTTAAAGTTCTGAAAATCGTAGCTTGCAATCAAATCAGAGCGAGAAACTGGTCCCAGACAAGGGCCTCATAGACCTTTCTGTCATAATTCCAACATATAACGAGTCAGAGAACATACTAAATCTTCTGGGTTCAATCAAGGAGAAAATTCCGACTTCCTTGTCTGCAGAAGTAATAGTGGTAGACGACGATTCTCCCGATAGAACAGGAGAGCTGGCTGAAAGCTACTCCCAAAATCTTGAGCGGAGTAATGTAGAGGTCAAGGATGCAGGCTATCCCGATGCTGAGATAAGCCGAGGTGGGAAATACGCCAGTAGTGGTAAGACTCAATTTTCTATCTCCGTAATAAATAGGGATGGAAAACAGGGCCTAGCATCGGCTATAATGGAGGGTGTTAGATCTTCAAGAGGTCAATACATTCTTGTCATGGACGCTGATCTGTCTCACTCACCTGAGGTAATACCAAGGATGGTAGACGAGCTTAGTAATCCGGATGTAGATATAGTTGTAGCATCGCGTTACATCCGAGGAGGCTCAATCATAGGATGGCCATTCAAGCGAAGGCTAATTAGTAAAGGCGCAGTAAAAATAGCCAAATACGGCTTACGTCTCAACAAGAAGGTAACGGATCCAATGTCGGGTTTTTTCGCCGTGAAACGCCATATAATTGAGAATCTTGAGATTGACAGCGCAGGATACAAAATATTGCTAGAAATACTGGTCAAATCAGGTAGTGCAAGAGTAAAAGAAATACCTTATACATTTACCAATAGAAAAGCTGGAAAAAGCAAGCTTGACAATGCCGTAATATGGGATTACGTCAAGGCTGTCTATAGTCTATACAGATACGGGCGAACCTCTGGCAAGGCTATGAGTTGGTTAAACAGAGTTAAAAAGCGCAGGGCTGTACTTTTCCTGTCCAAGGCAGGACGGTTTTATACTGTAGGGGCAACCGGCCTTCTGATAAACTACTTTGTCTCCGTTTTGCTATTTAATTCCTCAATTGCAAGTTTGGGTTATCTTCAGGCTACGATAGGAGGAATAATAGTTTCGAATATCTCAAATTTTCTTCTGAACAAAGTATGGACGTTTGAGGACAGGGATTTTAGTGCGAGAAAAACGTTAAGGCAATACGGATTATTTGCAGCGATAACGTCTGGTGGTGCAGGAATTCAGTTGGGTCTATTGCACGTACTGCTACAGTCTGGATCTAGCTACGAATCATCATTGTTAGTTGCAGTTTCCATAGCTTCGATAAGCAACTTCCTGCTCAACAAGAAATTAACATTCAAGGAGAAGATCTGGGGATAAAGTAATTGATTTGAGTATAAGATTCGGGCCGGTCGGCATAGAAAGGTAGAATTAGACTAATTATCTGTCGCAAATATTCAGAAAATCTCATATTCCCGTCGCGTCTTGATTGCCTCTTTCTGTCAGATATACGGGCTTTCAACCTGAGGTATCATACCGCATGCTGGTTCATACACAGGGACCATCATAGGCTACGCCAAAGATCGGGACTTGATCTTCTTTCCGATTTGACTGATGGGATTCACGATCGCGAATGGTAATCCGTATATTCCGTAATATCAGCCCCTCTAGTAGCGGCGTCCAAAGCCATATCTAGCGGCTCATAGCTGTCGGTTACTCTACACCATTTAAAAATACGCTTTACCGTGTTTCTCGCATCCTCAGAAGACATGTTCTTTTCTAGCAGTTTTGTTAGCTTGGCCATCTTGTTGGCTATTTCCTGGGGGTCCAATATTGTGTCATTCGTCTTTGTGCTAGCGTTATATGGTGACTGAGATTGGGCAAAATCTCCCACGCCCCTATTACTAATATCCATAGCCTTCGGTATTAGCGAGCGTGCCTGACGAGTAGCACCGGGTATGGAGTTAGTATGGGTGCTTTCACGCGATATGGGATTTGACTTCTTGCTTCTGTAAAGTGATGGATCGCCTGGTTGGTATCGGCCGTTAAGCCTTCCTATAATATAGTCAAGTTGTCGAACGATTGTGGCGTTACCGTAGTGGAGCTGGATGTTATGTTTTTTTCCGCGCCATCTTCTGGTAAAGGTCTGGGAGCAGACTGTGCAGACGAAATTAGCGTTGGGCATACCATTAGAATGATATTTGAGGACTTATTAGTATTACTCGGTGACACTTGGTGTCACACTGTGCCGCTTTTCCACCTAAGAATTTTCTATTAAACTCCATTGCACCAAGCAATCATCTGATCCCGACCGAAGCCCACTCGAACATAACCGGACTAGAAAATTCAACATTAAATCAAGGATGAGAGGATAGGAATGACCAACTGATCAAACATTGCTTCTGCGGGAAATCGAACGGATGCCTAATGTAGTATGTAGCAGGTGCAGGCTAACACCACAACTGAAAACCTAGCTTGGGGAATCCACTGATCAAATCTTTAACGCCGAAATCCCAACTAGGTAACTACTAGCTCGGTAGGTGTTACTAGGATCACCGTTAGCCAACTAGGACCAAAAGTTCCGCTACCGATGCCATCTCAATTTTTAGCCGTGCAGAACTGAATCTAATGTATCTAAGAATTGGCCAAACTAGAAGTAGTTCTCCAGCTTAACCAACTGTATTTCACTATTTCCGTTAGTGACCTCACTCCATACAACAAATACAGTATTATTCATTTCCGATATTGCTATCTGTGGGCTAATTGAATTACCTTGACCAGTGCTTAAATTAATGCCATCATCAAAACTTGTTCCATTATTTCTGCTTGCAGTAAGGAAAATCTCATACACGGGCGGGTAGCTATATCTGGGAGCATCACTCCATACGATGAAAACGTTATTGTCATGAGCAGCAATCTGGCTATAATCAGAGATTTCACCTATAAATCTCCCTAGATTTTCTTTATCCACAAACGTGTCTGCATTGTCATGACTTGCCCTGAATATCAAGTCGAAAGTATAGTCTCTGAAGCTTGTGTCCTCCCATAATAAATAGACTGAGCTATTACCCGCAACATCTATTTTAGGATCATAAGATTCGCCATTACTCCAGCTTACATTCTTGAGGCCTCCAAATGTGGCTGCATTATCATTACTAGCTCTGAGATAGACCTCAGTTTTACCTGGTTCAAAATCTGTCCAAGTGACGTACACATTACTACCTGATGAGGCTAAACGTGGAGAGATAGAATCACCTGTGTTATT
>CAYWRR010000241.1:0-3728 GCA_964460425.1 uncultured Nitrososphaera sp. | reverse complement strand
CCACTGATAGTCTATGTTACTTGGAGAGCAGCCGAACCCATTTGGCAAATAAGGAAATAAGAATCTAAGCTTTCCTACTAATAAATCGAGAGTTTAGATGACTTTTGGAATAAAATCTGCATAAACTTTATTGTAGATTACTTTATAGTCTTGAGCCACACTGAGGACAGTAATTTCCTGATGAAGCTAGTCCACAGGTTGGACATAAGTGTGAATGCTGTCTATTTCTGAAATATTTGAAAAATCCTGCAAATGGAATCAAAAATATGACTGGTAAAAAGAATAAGTATATTCCCAATTGAAATAGGGCATAGGAAATCGCTATAGAAATTAATGCTATAATTGCAGTTAAGGGCCATCCAGACCATTTCATAACAGTGATACTGTACTTTATTATTCCCCAAATTAACCTTGGTGGGAACAACAGTAAGAATTTCTATCTGAGGATCTGATGGAATTCTAGTTGCTAAACCCCCCTGCTCGACATACTACTATAAGATACATACATCAATGCGACGATGCTTATTCTGACTTTGAGTACAGCTCTCCTATATTACATGAACACTCGATACGATCATACGACGTTCGAATATCAGATGTGGATGATACCCCCTAATATCCATATACTGACTTCTGACGAATCTTAATGAGTGAACATGGCCATTGTCACGATCCTATACACAACTAAACTCAAAAACAAATTGGTTATACAAGATGCTCCACAGTAGTGTCATTCTGCATTTTACGTCCCTAATGGCAAACTACGTATTATTGGATTCACAAATGGATAATCGTGAATGCACCAAAAAATATTTCTGTTTTGAGTCCATCCCTCTGGATACTCTAGAAACGTCACATGGGGGCATATCCTTTACTAAGGAGAACTACAAGAACAGTCAGTTGAGATAAATAAACCATGGTTGTTAACAACATAGCATTTACATTTGAAAGAAAGGCTCATAATTGTGGGACCATCCTGCTTTGGGAAGCCCTTCTGTAACAATTTTCCAACTTATGATTGAATCATTGCTATTGCAACGCCACACTGCTGGAGCAACCCTATTAGGTTAGCTCCTACCTCACTTCGACCCTTCTTTTTATTGATTCTATTCTTCCAGCATATTTTTGCTTGTACCCAGACATACAACCAGCGCAACAGAAAAATCGCTCATAATTTGCAAACCTGAAAATATGTGGATCAGCATAAATATGGCCCTTACAGAATTCACAATCCAACTTGATTTTCAACCCCTTTTTGATTTTAAATCTGCTCTCTTGTTGATTTATTTTTAGTATATTATTTTCATTTACCTTACCTACTGAATCCTCATTTTCGTGTGTGTGTTTCAACTTACTATGTTCTTCTATTATATTAAAATTAAGAATTGGGGACACTGATTCTATGAATCCAATATTGACAAGTCTAGTAAATCTGGCCTTGACTGTAGGTGTTGTAATGCCAGTTTCACGTGAGATCTTACGGAATGATTTGCGACCATCTTTTAACAGAGATTTTAAGATGGATACATCATAATCGTCGAGTTGAAATGGCATATTCCTTCAGTATAGAGTCAACCATATTATATTTTTTACAATTGTAAAGGTCTACAGTTATACATGTGTTTGTTCACATATAAGCTGGGAAATAACATGGCTAAAGATCCAGTATGTGGCATGTTTGTTGAAGAAAAACCTGAATCTATAAGATATAGTAAAGATGGAAGGGAGTATTATTTTTGCAGTAAACAGTGTCTAGATGAATTTACTCAACCTGAGAAAGAACTAAAGAAACTCAAGATGAACGTTGCCATAAGCATAGCACTTACAATACCTATAGTGATTTTTAGCTTACCTCATATGCTTCCTGCACAGTTTGGTGCATTATTTCCGATGGATGTTATGCATTATACTAACTACATAATGCTAGCGTTGGCTACTCCTTTACAATTCTGGATAGGCTGGAGGTTTTACAGAGGGCTATGGGACGGAATTAAGGCTAGAGCCTCTAATATGGACACACTTATTGCAATTGGAACAACTGCTGCCTACCTATATAGTGCTGCAGTTACCATAGTTCCAGGCTATTTCCCATTTGAATCTGTATATTTTGAAACAGCAGCAATTATTATTACACTGATACTAATTGGAAGACTACTTGAAACAAGAACTAAGGAGAGAGCCTCTGAGGCTGTAAGAAGGCTGTTGGATCTTCAACCAAAAATGGCCAAGGTTTTAAGAGAAGAGAGGGGAAGCAATGTAGAACTTGAAATTCCAATAGAACAGGTACAGAAAGGCGACCTAATGGTTATAAGACCAGGAGAAAGGATTGCAACAGATGGTATTGTAGTAGAAGGTTCATCTTCTATAGACGAATCAGCTATAACTGGTGAAAGTATACCCGTAGATAAGAAAAATGGAGATGAAGTAATAGGCGCCACAATTAACAAGAGTGGACTTTTAAAAGTTAAAGCTACTAAAATAGGCCAAGATACGGTCCTTTCTCAGATTATTACCTTAGTTGAAGAAGCAAGAACTGGAAAGGCACAAATGCAAAGGTTGGTAGACCAAGTTGCTAAATACTTCGTCCCTGCCGTATTGGCGGTAGCAATAGGTGTAGGGTTTGGATGGTACTTTGTTGGAGATATAGGAATAACATTTTCTCTTTTGGCATTTGTATCTGTAATAATTATTGCGTGTCCCTGTGCTCTTGGTATTGCAACACCAGCTGCATTGATGATGGGAGCTGGAAAGGGAGCAGAAAATGGTATTCTATTTAAAGGTGGAGAATATTTGGAGATAGCCAAGAAGGTCAAGACAGTTGTGTTTGATAAAACTGGAACTTTGACAAGAGGAAAGCCATCTGTTACTGATATAGTAGACTTGTCTGAATTAGGTGAAGATGAAATACTTCGTTTAGCAGCCAACGTAGAATCTGGATCAGAGCATCCATTGGGTCAAGCCGTTGTCAATAAAGCCAAAGAAAAGGGTATAATGGTAACAAACCCAGAGTCATTTGAAGCTGTGTCTGGTCATGGCCTTAGAGCAAAATATGCAGGCCATACCATCCTTATTGGAAACAGAACGTTAATGCAGGATAACAATATTCTCATTAATACGGATGTTAATACGGCGCTTTCGGGTCTCGAGACTCAGGGGAAAACAGCTACACTTGTGGCAATTGATGATAAGCTAGCAGGAATAATTGCACTTTCAGACACTATAAAAGATAATGCCAAAGATGCGATTGATTCACTCAAGTCAATGGGTGTAGAGGTAGTAATGCTTACAGGTGATAACGAAAGAACTGCCAAAGCAGTAGCATCTAAATTGGGTATGAATAGGGTTATAGCACAGGTATTACCGCAAGAAAAAGAACAGGCAATATCCAAGCTGAAAGAACAGGAAAATAAAATTGTTGCGATGGTCGGGGATGGAATTAATGACGCACCTGCATTGGCACGAGCAGATCTAGGAATTGCAATAGGTTCAGGAACAGACGTCGCCAAAGAGACTGGTGGGATTATTCTGATAAAAGACGATATCAGAGATGTTGTTACTGCACTTGATTTAGGAAGAAAGACAGTATCAAAAATAAAACAGAATCTCTTCTGGGCTTTTGCTTATAACACTGGATTGATTCCAATTGCAGGTGGAATTTTAGTACCCTTTTTGGGTGTAGGGATATTTGGATGGCTTCCTATGTTAGCTGGTTTGGCTATGGCAATGAG
>CAYWRR010000240.1:0-3741 GCA_964460425.1 uncultured Nitrososphaera sp. | reverse complement strand
AGTCTGCTAATTAAGAAGTTAGTATTGTTGCATAAATTTATTTTGTTGTATTGATGATGCTTCTAAAGCAGTAACATCTGAGAGTCCAGCTTCCGCCATAAAGCTATTGTTAAATCCTTGCCGCTATCTATGCTCCGTAGAGAATTAGTGAGTCCACAATTTCTATTCGTAGGTGGTTAGGAATCCTCTAGCGTAGATACGACAAGAATTCAGAGAAGATAATAGCTCTATAGGCAAGTCACAAAAAAGAAGATAAGAAAAATAACAGCAGGCCATTTGACCTAAGGCCATGTGGTAAATCGTGGGATCGATTGGTCAGGGTAATAAGAAAAAGGTGCCTAGTCAGACCCACCAGTATCGGCAGGCATTTCGCTCGTTGTTGTTGTTGTGGTTGTTGTTGTTGTTGCAGTGACATGAACCCTTTTCCAGTGATATCTCAATTCACCCAAGCTTCCACCAACATCTAGATTGCATCTTGGACATCTCCATGTTACAGCAGAAATTCCCATACAACATGCATGTACACATGTGACTTATACGGATTACTCCATGTTTAGCTTTACTTTGCATATGGTATGGATTAGTTAGTGCCAAACATGAAACCCAAATTCATATTGTCCCTGCCAGGAATTTTAGTGTACTACAGAGAAGACTTCCATGATGTGCCTTTTGACCAAGGCGCAAGATACCTTCAATACAATAATCACAGGTCTTTACTACTATTCATTTTTATCCTCCAGTCATCTTTGAAAAGATGGTGTCGGTTCGGTTAGTTGCCTTGATATAGTCAAGGTTTGCAAGCGCTACTAATGCAGATTCTCTTACTTCTTCGCTTTCGTCCTTGAGTGCTTCGCTAAGAGTCTTTCTTGCCTCTTCTGAGCCTATGACTCCCAATGCTACTGCAGCTTCGTGGCGTACAAAAAAGCTTGAGTCAGACCTAACAGCATATGCAAGCGCTGGTATGCCACTTATGTATCCAAGCTGGCCAAGCGAAAAAGCCGCCTCATGTCTTACAAGGGCATTTTTGTCATATTTTAGAACTTTGGCAATAGGCTCGATGGCATTTTCCGCGTCAATGCCCGCAAGGATACATACTGCACGGGTACGCACTACGTTATCATGATGGTCAAGTAGTTGCTTAAAGTATTGCACGTTCTTGTTCTCAAATTTTTTTTCCATTTCTTCAAAAAGCTTAATCCTGTCATAATGCATAGAGCCAGTCATAATGGATTGGATAGCATATTTTATCAAGGTCTTTTATTTTTTCGCTCAGACGACTTTTCTTTGTAAGTTGATTGCCTGACTATATTCTTTACGACAGAATTTTATGGCCATACCATCCTCTTTGTCTATGGGATAATCCCAACATTACAGTCGGCTGAGTTTGGTTGAGTATGTGTAGCGTATACATAGGGATATTCAGTGTCAGCAATCATTTGGGGTAGAATAGTTGACAAAAAGAAGCAGAATAGATATGATATAGTCAGCTCAGTAGCAGCTCTAAGAGCCCTTGTCACCTTTATGTGTTACGCTGAAGAAGCTTTTCTTATTTCAATCATGTGATCATCTTGCTATGAAAATAAGATGTGCAGCCTGTGGCTGCCTACCTTCGGAATATAACACTAGCCCTTCACTAAGCGAGCGAACATCCCAATTGCATGTAGGGAGAATGTTGCTGCTGGCAGGCTGTTGCGGTACGTCACTAGTGTGCTCATAAGCAGACTATCTTGGTTATTAGTTTGTCTTGGCATTCTTGAACATTCTACGAACGAGCAAGGAGACTGCACAGCTTTCAATAAAAGTGACAGTCCGGTATAGCCATGGCCTACCAATGACGCCAGAAAGCAGAGCTACCACCAACAACCTAGCAGGATTCATTGATCCACCAGAAATTATTGCAAAGAAGAATATGTCAAGATCAACGATCCTATCGATCGCCAAGCTACTGAAACCTAGGAGTTTGTTGGCATAGATTATCAATTATATGGTCGCCATCAGCATGGACATACCCGAAGGCCTCTATGCCAAATAGGAACAGAAGAAGGTAAGAATAGTACTGTACGTTTGCACCAAGCTAGGCTTTAGTCCCTATCAAAGACATGACAAACAGGTCTGTAAGAAGTACGCCAGTAACTTGCGCGGCGAAATATAGCAGGTTTGATGGGATTAGAGCTCCATGCAGAGAATCCTTCTGCAATAGCTAGTTTGCATGTGTTAGATTTCCATTCGTATAAGTCTTTCAAGTTTCTCTACCAGATTTTAGCAAAAAAAGGGAATAAGTGAACCCCCCCCTATTAGGAGGATCCTTTTTGGTGTTCAAATACTGTTTCTACGTCAAAGAAGGGGCAGTTGACTATGTGTCTTCCTTCCATGGCAGGTGTTATTGTTATCAGGCCTTGCTGAAGCATTGTGTTGATATCATTCATGTTTTCCAAGACTTTCGCTTGTGATGGATCATTCCATTCTATAAACGAGATTCTCCACATAGGGCTATAGTTTGCATCATCAGGGTTTGCTCCTCCGATACCTGCTTGGAATCCCATTGGACCTGTGCCATTAATGCCATTTCCAAATTGGAATAGGTCCACAGCTGCTGGAGTTCCCACCAGATTTTCATCCGCTGGCACGAATGACACACCCATCATGTTTGCGGGATCCTCTGGTACAGCGTCTGTGACTATATAATAGACTGTCTTGCCATCAGGACCCCAACCTCTGTGCGCAACAAATGTTGCAGTCATGTTATCTGTATTAATGTTTGTAACCTGTCCGCCGCCCATATAGGGAGATTCATCGGTAATGTTGTCAGCATCTTCTCTTATTGGAAGCGAGCCGTCTTGCCATTGTACTGCAGGATGGTTTACAATCACGTCTGTTTGATTGATACTAAGTTGTCCTGCATCGCTAGCAGCCATAATATCTTGTTCTGATCTGAGCTCGGTAGCCTGAGCATCTTCGTTCCATGTTACAAGATTGATCTGTAGTAGCGGACTATATCCTTCTTGTCCGGGTCTTGCGTTCATGACAGGTAATTGAAATCCTTGCGGTCCTTCGCCTTCAACCCCATTTTCGAAGATGTATGCTCTGCCTGTTGCGTTTTCGGGAGCCTCAGCCAAAAGTGGTGAAAGATTTACCTTGAAACCAGTTTGTTCTGTTATCTGTGCGGCGGTTTGGTTGTCTGAGGCTTCAGTTGCTATAAAGAGTATTTCATTTCCATTTTCATATCCTCTCATCATGGGAATATCTATCTCTATATTTGCATTAGAAAGTCTAAGCACAGAGCCAGGAGAAGCTTGTGTCTGATTCGTCTGCTGTTGACCGTATACTGAGAAATTGTTTGCCGCAGGTGTTGCGATCGCAGCAACTGTTAGCAAAGCAGCAACAGCTCCGAACATGATTGACAATGATGTGGCTTTACTTATCTTGTTCTTATTTTCTGATGTCATTTTTTATAGAATCTAGACTGTTGGTTTTGTATATATAGAGTCCCTTTGACAGTTAAGGTTTTACTCCAATCATTGAACTTTCATTAGTAACATGTTGCAGCTAGATAGTAAAAATATCTATAGGTATGTTATCTACGGTGAATACATGGCAAAGAGCTCATACTTATCACATTGTATCCTCTCATGGTCACGGAATACAATAGAACAATAGAAGGTCAAACCCCCAGAAGGTGTGATGAACGCAAAGATTATGAATTCAATTTAGTAATGAAGCATCCCACTTGAACTTAAGAGC
>CAYWRR010000239.1:0-3756 GCA_964460425.1 uncultured Nitrososphaera sp. | reverse complement strand
CTCTGCTCTTCTTAACGGAGAAGTGAACCTTGACCAGTTTTATGATATGTTCGAAACAAAGGTCTACCCAGTAACAGATGATAACCCATATTTCTTATCATTTGAGAAGCCACTGCCTAGAGCAGTAGAAGTACTACTCTATGCCAGTGTTGGGATTGTGGCAATATTTTTGCTAGTACCTTTTGCTTGGATGAGGCAAAGGAGGAGAAGAGGAGGAGGAGAAGGAGGAAAAGGAATAGGGGAAAGAGGAGAAGGAGAGATTAGCACCAAAAAAGGTGAGATTGGAATTGTAACTATGATACCATATTTTGCAGCCATAGGCGTGGGCTTTATATTGATAGAACTTGCACTCCTGCAAAAGCTCATCCTTTTGATGGGCAATCCTACAATGACTTTTGCCTTATTGTTGTTTACTCTGCTTATATCAAGTGGATCAGGCAGCCTGATTAGTTCAAGAATTGCAAAGAACAATATGAAAAATTTAGTATTTGTAATAGGAGGCATCGCTGGACTTGGGATGTCGTACGTAATTTTTCTTCCGCCGATAATATACTCAACCATCGCAGAACCTATTGAGGTAAAGGCTGCAGTAAGTATTGCCATCCTAGCACCTATTGGATTTCTGATGGGCATGCCCCTTCCTACAGGTATGCGTTTGCTAAAGGTACACAGACCAGATTACATACCTTGGATGTGGGCGATTAACGGCGCATTCTCTGTCTTGGGCGCGGTGCTTGCCATAGCACTTGGAATCATGCACGGTTCATCTCTAGCAATGGTCCTAGGGATCTTGATTTACCTAGTTGCTCTTGGGATATCATTTGCATCAAAGAAAAAGACGATCACTCAAGTTGCAACATGATAATAATAATAATATGGTTGTAAGGTCGCTAATTATTATATGAAGACGACAGAATTGATAAAGACACACACACATACAAACACCTACAGCTGCAATTTTGACCTAAGGACAAAGTGTAGAGAAAATAGGTAGAGATATATGGAGAGTTATGGGCTACCAAAGATTCACCTATGCAAAAAAGCAGAAAAAAGAAGTACTCTACAGCAAGACTGAGAGGATTGACAAGCAAAGCAATGCCCAAATAAAGAAAATAATGCACCTATTTTTTTGACTGGTAGTCGTGTACTATGCATACCGTAATAATAATTGCTTGCTCTGGCAAATGATTGACTAGATGAAAAAATAGAAGTTGCGGATAAAAAAGAAAAATTATCCTACGAATTTATTATTATTATTTAATATGCACGAGTTGAATAGGCACAATGGAAAGCTTACTTTAGCATCTTCATATGGAAAGTCACATTGGCATAGGAAATCAAAACCGGTATTAAGAATCTATTAAAACGAACTCAAGAAGTAAGAGATGTTTGTATACGCTGGCCAGAGTTTTCTTTTTGCCCCAATTTTCTATAGATGATCCTTCTATATGGAAGTAATATACGGAGGTGAAGGTAGGTTGCATGCCGAGTCTTCAACAAAGAGCAGCGCAAATCCTAATAACGATGATGATCGTCATCTTTTCTGATAATACCGGCCCATTATAGTGCCGTCAAATTCAAACAATATAACTTCAATTTCGAGCTGGCCCTTTGCATACTCATGCATCTGCTCAGATACCTTTTTGCATACATAGTCATAATAGCCTACAATATTATTTTTCTTGATTATCTCTGAAACATGTCTTGCAGTATTCGCACTACGGATCTCTTCAACGACATTTGGCGAAGCTTTACATAGGGCTGCAAGTTGTGCCATGAACTCCATGTCAATATGAGAGCCGGCTACATGAGTTTGTTTGATGCCCATCGCCATTTTAGTCAGCTTACCAATAAAGCCGGCGATAATCACCCGTCTAATACTCATCTTGTTAGCACATTGCTTTATTGAGTAGCCAGCAAAGTCTCCCATCTGAATAAAGCAGTGGTCTGGTAGCTTCTTGAACAGGACCCTAGCAAAGTCTTCACTTCTTCCTCCTGTGGTTAGGACTACAGTATCAGAACCCATGGCGGTTGCGACATCAAGACCTTGCCTTATTGAAGCAGCAAATGATGCAGTAGAGTATGGAAGGACTATACCAGTAGTGCCAAGTATGGAGATACCACCTAAAATCCCAAGACGTGGATTATCTGTCTTTTTGGCAATTTCTTCTCCATCCGGAACAGAAATTAATATGTCAACACCTTGCTTTTCCAGCCTATGTCGGGCAACTTCACGAACTGCCTGTTCTAGCATCTTTAAGGGTGTTGGGTTTATGGCAGCCTTGCCGATCTCAAGACCTATGCCTGGCTTTGTCACTCTGCCTACTCCCTTGCCGCCATCGATGTTGATGTTACCTGCATTTTTATTGAAAGACACGGTAGAGCATATCTCCGCGCCATGCGTAGCGTCTGGATCATCGCCACCATCCTTTATCGCCGCACAAGTGACCTTGCTACTATCATTATTATTATTGTTATTATTTTCATTCTTTTTTGTCCAAGCAATCTTGAGCGTAGCCGTTCTGCCCTTTGGCAATGATACAGTCACCTGCTCAGCTGTTTCCCCAGCGATAAGGGCATAAAGCGCTCCTTTTGTGGCAGCAGTTGCAGTAGTGCCAGTTGTATAGCCTGTTCTAAGAGTCCCCTTGCGCTTCTTTTCCTCTATTTCTGCTGGAAGCTTCTGTTCCTGCTCTGCAAGTTTTTCTAAGTAGTCTTGGTCTTTGTCTTTATCTTTATCAAGAAACATATTATCTTACAACATCACCGTCCCGCCGTCTATAACTATCGTATTGCCAGTGGCAAATGCAAAATCCTGGCTAGCCACACTTGCAGCAATTGTGGCAACCTCTCTTGGATCACCCCAGCGCTTCATCGAATTCTCCATTGCAGCCTTTTTCCTTTCAGTTATAGTCATAGAGCTAAACGTAGCGTTTGTGGAGATATTGCCAAGAGCCAGAGTATACGCACGGATATTCTTATCGCCATACTCTAGTGCTATATGCTTTGTTATTGCAATTACTCCGGCTTTTGCAATGCTATATGGAGCACCAGTTGTGTGCCCAGCAATTGCCGGCGTTGAAGCAATGTTGATAATCACTCCACCACCCCTACTGCCATTACCACCACTATCATCAACACCACTACCATCGCTACCATCATCATCATCAACGCGCCCACCATCTTTGCTGTTGCCGTTTCTTCTTCTTATCATATGCTGTATAACAGCTTGCGAAAGCCTCCAAGTTCCATAAAGGTCTACCTCAATTACACTGTCAAATTCTTCTTCAGAGATTTCATGAAACCTCTTGTTCCATACCTTGCGATCAAAAGGATAGCCTGCATTATTGATCAAAATATCAATACGGTTGTTGTGCCTTTCCGCTACACGGCACACAAATTCTGATACTCCCTGGACATCAGTCACGTCCAGTCTTTCGGGATATGCTTTACCATTGACTTTACCATTGATCATATTCACAGAATTTTGCGCGCTAGTCATGCTTCTAGAGCATACAATGACTACAGCACCCCTAGCAGCAAACTCTTTTGCTATCTCAAAGCCTATCCCTCCAGTAGCTCCCGTAACTATTGCAACCTTGTCTTTTAGCAACTGACAGCTTGTTATGATACTGGCCTATTTTTAAGACTATTACCAATAATAACAGCTATTATAACCGGCCACCATTAGAATAGTAGTCCTTGATACGGTTGTCCCTTATCCACTAGCAAACTAATAGGGTTGAATAATACCTCTTT